>CAYVLB010000038.1:13811-16027 GCA_964452325.1 uncultured Sphingobacteriales bacterium
GTGGTAAAGTTGGCAATGATCGTGGTGGGTCTAGAAAGCGATTGATGTTAGCATTCAGGCTGGGAACGATCGATGTCTATGAAGGATCGGGGGGCTATTTCTCCAAATTGGTTGTGGAGGGCTTGCTGAGGTTCTTTATACCTTTGCCGCCCCTCGATACAAATCCAAGGAACCAATGAAGATTCAGGTATTTGAAACCGACATTCCCGAGGTCAGGGTAATTGTTCCAGATGTATTCCAAGACCAACGGGGGTTTTTTACGGAGACATTCCGTCAGGACGTATGGGAGCCTTTCGGGTTGCCAACGCGTTTTGTGCAGGATAATCATTCAGGTTCGGTTAAAGGCGTATTGCGAGGGTTGCATTTTCAGTACGATCCGCCGATGGGAAAGTTGATGCGTGTAACTGTGGGAGAGGCATTCTTGGTGGCGGTGGATATTCGCAAGGGTTCTCCTACGTTGGGGAAGTGGGTTGGCATTGTGGCTTCGGCAGAGAATCGTAAGCAACTGTGGGCACCCGCCTATTTTGCCCGTGGTTTTTTAGCGCTTTCCGATTGGGTGGAAATTCAATATAAATGCACCGGTACCTACAATCAATCGGGAGAGGATGGTATTCTTTGGAATGACCCAGTTATCGGCATCGAATGGCCCATAGATGGCGAACCTATCCTTTCGGAGCGGGACCGCCATGCTCAAACGTTGCAACAATGGCTTCAAACTCCGGCTGCCGAATATTTTAGGTATGAGGACAATCATTCATAAAATGCTATATCGATGAAAGTGCTCATTGCAGGTGGAGCAGGTTATATTGGATCAGTCCTAACACCGAAGCTTTTGGATCGCGGTTATGAAGTGGATGTTGTTGATTTGCTATGGTTTGGCAATTATTTACCCCCGGAAGTCCGTGTTATTTCGAAAGACTTGTTTGATCTTACCGTTGAGGACCTTAAAGGGTACGAACAGGTGATTTTCTTGGCGGGGTTGTCGAACGATCCCATGGCGGAGTTTTCGCCAAAGATCAATTTTATCCAGAATGCGGCGGCACCGGCTTATCTTGCATACATCTCAAAATCTGCTGGCGTGCGGCGATATATCTATGCGGGCTCTTGCTCAGTATATGGGTATACTGTTAATCAGCTATATGATGAGACATCACCTGCCATCTCAAATTATCCTTATGGGATTTCCAAGCTCCAGGGCGAGCAATCTGCCCTCCAATTGATTAACGACGATTTTTCCGTGATCTGCTTCCGTCAGGGTACTGTTAGCGGTTATAGCCCTCGAATGCGACTTGACCTGGTGGTAAATACCATGTTCAAGACCGCTCTTCAAACTGGCGAGATTATCGTAAACAATCCTTCCATATGGCGACCGATTTTGAGTATTCAGGACGCTGCAGCAGCGTATATTCGAGCTATTGAGGCCAATTATGAAATTTCTGGACTTTTCAATATTGCCAGTGACAACTATACCGTCGGTGAGATTGCGGATTATGTCAAAGAAGCCATTGAACGAAAAATGGGGCGTCGGATTAATCTTAACATTAAGAGTATTCAGGATTATCGAAACTACAAGGTCAATACCGAAAAAGCTCGAAAGGTGCTTAGTTTCAAAGCAAAACATGATGTCCCATCCATTATTGATTCCTTGTTTGAGCACCTTGACCAGTTTTCCGACTTTGATAATCCAAATTATTATAACATTCGGGTGTTTACTGACCTTGTCCGGCAAGGTAAAATTCAATAAAAGGGTAGGTAATGCGGATTGCCATTATTGGGGCCAATGGTCAGTTGGGTAGTGATTTAGTAGAGGCTCTTGCTGGGGTAGGGGAAGTAATCCCTTTGACCCATGAGGACATTGCCATTGAAAACCCCGAATCGGTGGAGCGCATGTTTGCCATGCATCATCCTGCCATAGTGATCAACACTGCCGCATTTCACAATGTTGACTTGTGTGAAGAGGTGCCGAATCAAGCCTTTGCTGTGAACGCGGTGGGTGCCCGTAACTTGGCCTGGGAAGCCGCCCGTTGGGATACATATGTGATTCATATCAGCACGGACTACGTATTTGATGGGCGGAAAGGCCAGCCATACGTAGAGTCCGATGCAGTGTTTCCGCTGAATGTGTATGGTAATACGAAGGTCTCGGGAGAGTTTTTTCTGTTGAGCCTTCATTCCAAAGCAGCAGTGGTGCGTACATCGGGGCTGTATGGTCGTTC
>CAYVLB010000039.1:0-16003 GCA_964452325.1 uncultured Sphingobacteriales bacterium
TTTACGCGTCTTGGTATCTGATGGAGCTTCCCTACGTGCCGGTGGCGCCATTGATGGATGGTGGGAAGCCACTGACGGCCACCGACAGCATTTTCACTACGCCCGTCTTCGGGCAGTGGAGCTGGGCCGATCAGTTGCTCGTGCCGCCAATACGGGCATATCCGCCGCCTTTGACCCGCGCGGACGCATCATTGATTCGTTAGCCTACGACACTGTAGGGATTGTGGTGGCCAAACTTCCACTGCATCGGCACATCACTTATTATGTATATGCAGGTGACGTAATTGGACGAATGGCCAACTTTTTGTTTTGGATCATATTGGTTTTGGCCATATCAAAGCACTATGTTGTGAATATGAAAAATTTCCCATACATTCGATGACTCGAGCCCGAAAAGCGTGGTGGATTGTGGCATTAGTGAGTGCATGGAGTTGTGAACGCACGCCGCAGTCGGCACCTCCTCCCGATTCCCCCAGCAACGGTTACGCAGGAGCCGGCTTTTTCATTTGCAACGAAGGTAATTTCCGATGGAGCAATGCTTCGCTTGCGTTCTATTCGGAAACGGAAGATACTGTATACCAAGAAATCTTCCGGCAGGCAAACAACCGTCCATTAGGTGACGTTGCTCAATCAATGACAATTATTGACGGAAAAGGATATGTGGTGGTTAATAACTCGGGAAAAGTTGAAGTCATTAATCCCCTTACTGCCCAATCGGAAAAAACCATTGATGGGCTAATGTCTCCCCGATACATTGTTCCAACCGGTGATGGCCGTGCATATGTAAGTGACCTCTACGCTCAAGCCATTACAGTAATCGACCTTGCTAGCCATCAAATCGTAGATACTATCTCCTATCCGGACTGGACAGAATACTGGGTAGTGACACCATCGGGGATTGTGGGATGCGGTGTGAAGCGAGGAAAAGTTTTTATCATTGACCCAGCCACAGATCAAATTATTCAAGAGCAAACATTGCGTCCAGAAATCTCAGGAATGGTAACAGACCGTCAAGGGCACCTTTGGGTGTTGTGTAATGGGGGATTTGAGCAAATGTTACCTGCTTTATACAAACTAAGGATTCCTAACCTGACCCCTATTGATAGCTTCGTATTCCGCCGTATCAAAGACCATCCAGGTAATCTCACCATTACCCCCGCAGGAGATAGCCTCTTTTTCAGCAACTATCATATTTATGCAATGGACATTGCGGACACGAAACTGCCCGATGCGCCCTATTTTGAAGTGACCAACCGACGAACCATTTATCACCTTAGTTGTCATCCCCGAAAGCCATGGCTCATTGCTACCGATGCGATCGATTACGTCCAAGAAGGCAAGGTGCTCATCCTCTCCCGCACACCCACCGGTGGCCAGTTGATCGACTCGCTACAAGTGGGTATCATTCCGGGGCATATCACATTTGTTCCATGAAAAAAGGAAGCAATACTTTTTTCCACGGACGCCATTCACCCATGCCAGCCCACAATGCGTTATGACACAACACTGCCACCGATCCATTCCAACGGCGGGCTTCTGACATCAGCTCGTTGACCAATGCGGGCACCCGGGAAGGAGTAGTAATACGCATCAAGGCACGATCCATCCATAGGGTTGGTACCAGGCGTAGATTCGTGGGGCAATCGTCAATTGGATTATACCATCGAAAGGGAACTGCTATTCCATGTTTAAATCCGACATATCCACTCCCGCAAGTGGTATACTCCTTTCGAATACCAGCTGCTGCCATTACTTGATAGGATTCCGGCAGCGAATATCGTAGAAAGTGTTGGCGATTGCTTAGGATACCTGTACCAGCCACCCGCTCAAGTCGCTCTTTCTCTTTCAGCCATCGGGAAGGGTGCTGGCCGCTTCGCAATGACCCATGCAACCCTATCTTAAATCCTGTCCGTCGGATTTGACGAATCATTTCGGCATAAGGGGGAAATTCGAAAGACCATGGATGATCCTCTCCACCATCCAGCATTAAAAAGAGGGTGGATGGTGGGAGGGAATGATTCCAATGTCGCACGTCATAAGGGTCTGACCTACCTAACAACCACAGTGCGGGATGGAGACGTCCTACCCGCAGCGCCTTCCCTAATCGTTGCCAAAGGGGACGATGTTGAAACCCCCACGGCATATCCACGTCAATGGTGGGACGAATCCTGAGGCGGTGGGGAGGAGTCCATTGTATCTGTAAAGCCACCGTCAGGCGTTGAATCCAGTAGTGAATTATCGGACGGCGTTCAACCCGCTGGCAAATCACCCAGCTCTTACGCTCGTCATAACGTCCATAAACATCTCGGGGAAAGTTTGGATCATATTTTTCCCATTCCGTAAGTAGCCAAAACGTTGCCGCAAATGGATCGAATGGCAGGACGGATCTTCCATCATCATGACCAAATATGATGGGCATCCCTTCAAAGATTTTCGTGGAGGGATGAAAAGGGAATCGGTGCTTCCAGCCCGGGTCAGCACGAAGAAAAAAGGGCGTGCCCCGATCGGCATATCCGAAATGTAGTATTGGAGGGGGATCTGATGGGCGATGGCGCCTCCATTGAATCCCCGAAGCATCTGTCCACACTTCTAACACATAGTCCAAGCGATGGTGCGGTATTTCCGGGTCTGCCGACACCCACACTTTCATCAGGACCTCTTTCGGAGAATCATTTCTTTGATTTCAGGCATCCATCGCCAAAGAACAACAGCATATATCATGACCATTCCATTACCTACTATCCAAAAGCGCGGATCCATGCTTCCCCACCATTGGGCCATCAGAAGAATTGTCACATAGCTTCCTACCACTCCAGCAATCCATTTCCAAGCCCCATCGGGGACGTAAACTACATCTCCCAGCTTACGAAGGCCGATCCCCCACACACCCATCATTTGAACGAGGACTGCCATTACCGATGCTACTGCCGCCCCTCGAAGTCCCCATCGTGGAATCATCCAGATGTCCAGCATGATGTTGAATATGATCCCCACCACATTGACCCAAAGCAACCACCGATAGTAGGGTGAATACGAAAAAACCACATTAAGTGGCAAATAGAGTGCCCTAATCAAAGGCACCCACATCAGCACTGTAAACACCGGGTATACTTCGGAATAAGCTGGCTTAATCCAGGAGAGTATCCAAGGGATATTGACAAGTAGCCCCAATGCAATCAACGCATCCATCAGGAAAGCTCCTCGAACGGCCTGCATAAAAAGTATTCGTGCATCTTGATAGCATCGATTGGCCATATGATAACTCATAAGAGGGGCATAAATGGCACCCATTGCCCGAAATGGTGATTCGACCAACACCGAGAAAAGGATTGTCAAACCATAAATTCCCGCTTTGGCCAACGAAAGTAACTTCCCCACTAATATCATATCCACATGTCGATAAAGCAGCGATGGAACACCCGTAAACGCCGAATACGCAGTATATACCACAATCTCTTTCCATTTCCGCCATGGAATCTCCTTCCACCATCGTACTTGCCATCTCGGACGCTGTTTCACCATCATCCACATTCCAGCCACAGGCACCAATGGGGCCAATGCATACGCATAAAAAAAGGTGGAAAGATCGATCCAATCCATCATATAAGCCAGAATAATCAGTGTATTGGGTAGGCGTGCCCCAACTTCGGTCCAGAAAGTAGCAATTACCGACCTTAGCTCCAGCCGTAAATACGCGTCCCACAGACTCATATATGCCAATGCGATCGTATAGGGTAAAATAAGGAATCCAAATTGTACAAATATCCCCGTTCCGTCATCATACCTTCGCCATACGCCAGGCCCTGCAATTGCCAACGCCACGGACAGCAACAGCCCCACTACTAGGGAATAGGACATAAAAGCAGACAATAGTGATACCTGTTGATCTTTCGTGAGGCGGGGCATGTAGCGAAGCATTGCCGCCGGGAAAGCAGGAGCTACCACCAACAATGCAAAGGAAGACCACGAAAGGATCAATCGGGTCATCCCATACTCAGGCACGCCTAAAAATTTCGGGAAAAGATGGCCCGCATTCAGGTAGCCTATCGCAATACCTACATAGATCCAAATGGCGTTGAATGTACTCTGGCGGGCAATAATTCCCATGAGGATTTTTTTAGTGAATCAGGCGGCTAATAAAGTGGAGAACCACCGGTGGATACACTAATATCATGTAAAGAACACCGATGATCCCTCCCCACAGGTGAGCTGAATGGTTCACGGTTTGATCCGATCGACGATCCATATATGCCGAAAACAATAGATAGGCACCTGCCAATAAGATTGCCGGAACAGGCAACACTCCCCAAATAAGTAGTCGATCCCATGGCTCCCACAATACAAAAGCAAACAACACCGCAGCCACAGCCCCAGATGCCCCCACACTTAAATAATTCGGATGATGGCGATGCCGCCGATACGTAGCTACTTCCGACAATATGCCGCCCGCAACAAAAAGCCCCAAAAACACCCAACGTTCCATGAGACCAAATATGTCTCGCAGAAGCGTTTCAAGCGAGTTTCCAAAAGAATACAACACAAAAACATTAATCAGCAGATGCCACATATCTGCGTGCACAAACACACTGGTCAACCATCGATACCATTGCCGGTAGCGGTCCACTCCATAGGGCCAGAAAGCCAACGCACGGAACCACTTGTTTCTCTGCCAAGCCAGCAAACTGACCACCACAATAACCACCGAAAGAACATCGGTTGCCGTCATCGGACCGGAGATTGTTGTGCCAACAAAAAGAGCACCGCCATCCGGATGGCAACTCCATTTTCCACCTGATCAAGAATCAGGCTATGGGCAGCATCGGCAACTTCACTTTCAATTTCCACTCCTCGATTCATAGGGCCTGGATGAAGCACCACTAACGGGTCAGTTCGTCGTTCGATGTGATCACGTTTGAGACCATAGAAGCGATGATATTCCTCCAAGGAAGGTAGGTAATTTTCTTTTTGTCGCTCTAGCTGAATCCTTAATACATTAACGGCATCTGCCCATTCCACAAGCTCATCAACGGTCTTGATACGCCGTGCACCTAACGATTCAATATGATAAGGAATTAAACTGGGAGGACCACAAACTGCCACCTCTGCTCCCATTTTCAATAAACAAAAAATATTCGAAAGGGCCACCCGTGAGTGTCGCACATCCCCCAAAATTCCCACACGTAAACCTTTCAGCTGGCCAAAGTGGTCCCGCAAGGAATAGGCGTCTAACAACGCTTGGGTGGGATGTTCATGAGTTCCGTCACCGGCATTAATAACATTAGCGGGGATGTGTCGTGCTAAAAAATGAGGTGCTCCCGGATGTGGATGACGAATCACGATCATATCCACCCGCATTGCAAGAATATTGCGCACCGTATCAAGCAGTGTTTCTCCTTTTTTGACCGATGAGGTCGATGCGCTAAAATTGATCACATCTGCCGACAAGCGCTTCTCAGCCAGTTCAAACGATATCCGCGTTCGTGTTGAATTTTCGAAAAAAAGATTGGCGATGGTTTTATCCCGCAACGAAGGGATCTTTTTAATGGGCCGATGAAGTATTTTCTTAAATTCGGATGCTGCATCGAGAATATAGCCAATTTCTACAGCGTCAAGTTCGTAAATGCCCAACAAATGCGGTAAACCGAGCGATTGGGTGATCATGCTTCTTCGGTAAGGATTACTTGATCAGTACCATCTTGTTCTCTCCATTGAACACGCACGCGCTGGTGATGACGAGTATCTACCCGCAACCCCGTATAGGTGGGTTCAATCGGGAAATGACGGCTGAACTTCCGATCGACCAAACACATCAATTCAACCCTTTGGGGACGTCCATAGTCGAGGAGGGCATCCAACGCAGCCCGAATGGTTCGACCGGTGTATAGTACATCATCCACCAATACTACCTTTCGTTCCTCCAAGGTTACGGGAAGCCGGGTATGAGAGGGCGTATGGAGCTTATCTTTCCGAGAAAAATCGTCGCGATAAAAAGTGATATCTAACTCCCCGTGAAGGATGGGAAGGTCGGTCACAATCTCTTCAGAGAGAATAACCAACAATCGCTTAAGCAAGTAAACTCCTCGCGGCTGAATTCCGATAAGGATCGTAGTGGAAAACGGGCGATGCCTTTCCACCAGCTGCCAAGCCATCCTACGGAAGATCACTTGCAGGCGGGCATGATCAGCCAACACGATCTTTTTCATCAATCGGCCATCTTAATGATCGTTTCGAATTGCTGCCGGGTCAATGGCATCACCGACAAGCGAGGCTGGCGAAGCAAAGGCAGATCCCGCAGCTGGGGAGTTGCTTTAATTTCCTTTAACAAGACTGGACGGGGCAGGGATCGTACAACCTTGAAATCAACCGCCACCCAACGATCATCATCGATGGTCGGATCGGGATATGCTTCCCGAACTACTCGGGCAATACCCATCACCGCCGGATTCTTTACACTCCGGTAAAACAACACATAATCGCCTATCCGCATGGATCGGAGATTGTTCCGCGCCTGATAGTTACGAACACCATCCCACATGGTCACACCCTCTTGCTCAAATTGTTCCCACGTATAATCTCCCGGTTCGGTTTTCACCATCCAATAATTCATCACGTTCTGATCGTTTGTGCAAAGAAAAAAGAAAGTAGGACAAGGTCAACAAAATGGGACCGAATAGCATTCAAACATGTACCTTTGCAAAAAACTAGAAGGTGATGATGTCCCTCATGAGAAAAAATCTTCTTTTTCTCTCTATTATATCCATCATCGGATGGGCCTGCCAATCATCTTCAGACAAAGGGGGGCGTGAGGCAGCAGACGAATCGGCCTCAGAAGATTCAGCCCTACTGGCACAAGCACAGCTGTTTTTTCAACCATTGGAAGCATCCGTTCCCGAGAACCCCGATAACCCCATCACACCCGAAAAGTTCCAACTGGGAAAGATGTTGTATTACGAAAAGGCCCTATCCAAAGATCACAAGATCTCATGCAATAGTTGTCATGATATTGCCCGATTTGGTGTGGATAATCTCCCTACCTCACCAGGCAATGATGGCCAAAACGGCGAGCGTAATTCTCCCACAACCTTAAATGCTGCATTTCACATTGCCCAATTTTGGGACGGCCGCGCAAAAGATGTTGAAGAACAAGCAGGCGGTCCCATCCTCAACCCCATCGAGATGGCTATGCCCAGTGAAGCGGCAGTAGTCAAACGCCTGTCAAACACCCCCCCCTATCCACAACTTTTCAAAGAAGCATTCCCCGATACCGATACCCCATTGACGTTTACCCATATACGACAAGCTATTGCCGCCTTCGAGCGAACCCTGGTTACGCCAACGCGCTTTGATGAATACTTAAAAGGCGACATCGATGCCCTATCGAAAGAAGAGAAAGAAGGACTGAAAACCTTCATTGAGGTTGGATGCATCACGTGTCACAAGGGTAAACTGTTGGGAGGGGATATGTTTCAAAAGTTTGGAGTAGTCAAGGAATATTGGACATTGACTGGTAGCACCCACATTGATAGCGGACGCTATAAAGTGACACGCAACGAAGCAGACCTATTTGTTTTCAAAGTGCCATCCCTTCGGAATATTGCAAAGACAGCCCCCTACTTTCACGACGGTAGCGTTGCTTCCTTAGATCAAGCTGTCCAGATCATGGCCGAAGCTCAACTTGGGCGGAAGCTGACGGAAGAACAAACCACAGCCATTGTGGCATTTCTCCAGAGCCTTACAGGAGAAATCAAAGCCGGCTGGCTCATGGAAACCACCACCGACAAGGCTGTAAACTAACCATCTTTATACGTTTTCACACTTCCACTTAAATCAAAAGCAAGCCCATTAAAACATCCATCCCAGGTTGATATATATTCCCCCTGGCCCATCTTGGGAAGATAGTGGAACTCCATAGTCAATGGCCACAATGAAGTTCTCATTAAGGGCGAAACGAACCCCTCCACCTAGCCCCCAATGGATCCTGCCCGGGGGGGCGTCATCAAAGTTGAAGAAATCTTCCTCATTATATCCACTCATTGCGATATCTTCTACGTCGGCCTCTACACTACGGGGTATTAAGACACGCACTCCATCAACAAACGCATTTAAGGCAATATAGAATTCTTGTCCGAATAGATAGGTGTTCAACACCCGAGCCCGCAACTCAAAGTTCCCAAGCAAAACGCCATTGGCCACTACTCGATTACGCAATACCCCCCGCACGGTACGACGTCCGCCAAATCCATCTTGAAGACTATATACAGTACCATGATAAAATGGCAGCATATAAAATGGGGCATTACCCGCTATGATCATACTCGTTCCCAATCGATATGCGAAAAGGATGCGCCGGGGACGAATCGAAACATAGTGTCGATGGGTTCCCACCAATTGCAAATAACGCTTGGCATCGGTACCCATCTCAGAAGCTCCGATGAATATGACTTCATCCCATACCCCATTATCTGGCCATACTTCGTTAGTCCGGGTATCATAAATCATTCCCAAACGGATCATTGCTACGTTACCCCCTTCGGCCTCTTCATCACCAATGACACCCCACTGACGATATATATCATACAGCCCGGGCACCGAATCATGAGGAGGTAGTTTTTTATCTTCTGGTTTGTTACGGTTGAGGCGATCAATATTCACGGATCCCACTTTAACATTCCCCATCCATAGACCCGAGAAAGCCCGGATGCGATTCCCCATGATTGGAACGTGAAGATTCAGCCCCAAACGAAACATTCGACGATCCATCCGGTAGAACATTCGTGTTTTGTAGGCGCTATCTTTCACATCGGTCCACTCCAGGTGAATAACACTTTCATAACCATTAAATCCATAAAAATCTAAAGCCTGTTCCACATAATATCCTCCGTCAGCTGCCAGCCGAAGGGATGTTCCAAGAAACCGCCGATCATCATAAGAGAACATTATCTGTCCACTTCCCTTTGTTGTCCGTGAAGCTTCAAGATAAAGCGAACGCAAATAATCGGGATACATATTCCCGTTTCCCCAATCATATATTGTTGCAAGTACCCCATAACGAAAGCCGACATCTATATCATACGAAATCGCAGGTAGGATTCCTCCTAAACGCACCCCAGTGTGAGATTTGCCCTCCACAGAATCTGGAGTAACGGCAAATCCAGCCATTTGTATGGCTAAAGCAATCGAAAGAAAAACGATAGCACGCATAATTTTGGAATTTAACTATTGCTTGTGCAATGTCCAGTGCCTCACTCCATTTATGCCTTCGACTTGTAAAATGTACATTCCCGTCGGAAAATATTCCGGGAGATCAATCCAAAATGGCAAGCCTGCTTTCCAAACACGCTGGTGTCGCAGCAACACCCGTCCATCAATAGAAGTGATGATGATGTCCCCCATTCCGTCTTGGGGCATTACGATCCACAATCGGTTTTGCACTGGATTTGGATATACCATGCCACGGGTTGCGTCATCATCCTTCCATCCACTCGGCAATGAGGATCCATCTCGTAAGGCGACGTCATCAAATGCAAAACCGTCATAATTGTTCACCGAATTACCATAAATCGAAAAAGCTACCCGGAACTGGATTGTGTCGGTGGGGTCAGCCACAAAACGGATGCGTGCGTTCCGCCATCCGGACGATATGCCTGTCCATCCCCGCTTGTGAGCAGATCCTAGCCATTGCTCAATGGCATACACATCATCCACATACCAATTAAGGGTATCCGCTGATTCCAGGTGGTCCCATTTTCCATTCTGTCGAATATCAATTGCGGCACCATCATAGGTTGGGAAAGCATCCCACCACACCGCAACCGACAGTTCCATTGTATCGGCGGGTAATGATGTAAAACAAGGGCTCAATACCCATCCACGTTCATCATCATACGGGATACCCTGCAAGTTTGTCATCCACACCCGCAAGCCTTCCGCTGCAGTATTAATGGTTACACTGGCTGGCACTCCCCATTCCCAAGAACTTTTCCCAGACGATACTTTGACCCATTGGCCGTCATCATTTTCAAATCCTTCCTGATAGGGAAACTGGTCAATCACTGGGAACGAATACACTTCAAATTCTGCTTCCATTGAATCGTTCGGGTCAAACCATGTCGATATCCGAAGGATATACCGTCCAGGTGCCGAAAAGTCCGCCGTGCAAGAAGGGGCAATAAGAAGCGAGTCACCGGACGGAATTGCCTGTGGAAGTACATACGTCCCCCTGCATGCCTTGACGCCATTAATGTATACTGCATACCCCAGGGTATCTCCCATTGCTATTGGCATTCCCATATTATATGCCATCCACTGCACGGACTCGCTGGACGACAAGGCACATCCTGTTTGCGGAACAACTTTCCGGACAGGTTTCAACACCTTTGTCAATGGAATTATCGAAATTGCATCAATAGCCATATCACTTTGATAACCATCACCACGCACGCCCCGAAACCGAATTCGATAGGGGGCAGACAGGGAGGCCAGGCTTACCTGCCGAAACGTCCACGGGTCAGCTGAGGAGGCCTGCTGAGCACCTATCAACGAATCAAGAGAAGTCCATTGCCCAGAAGCCGAGTCCCATCCTTCAACATAGAGGTTACCCATATCGGAGCCGTACATATGGTAAGCGAATGAAAGCATCCCGCCATTGCTATTGATGCAAGGCGAAGCCAAGGTAGTTGTTGGTGGTATCGATGGAATAGAAGAAAGGGATGCCTCTGTATAGAGATACAGGTTCCCTTCACCAGCTTGAGAGGGCCCTGTACCAGTACTGGGAGTGGTTTGCTCATTCACTTTCCAAGAATATCCCTCAGATGAAGGAGTGATAATCCAACTGCCTTTGAGGCTCAATGCGCCCACATCTTCGCTTTCAAATCCTTCCGAAACAGGGGGCGACAATCGAAATCCTGAAAGATCCAACTTTGCTGGAGCCTCCCAATAACCCGGATATCCTGTGGAGTCAAGGGCAGCCACCGCAATATATACCGGCTTGGAAAGATCAATACCACTGATGGTGGCGACTGTCCCTTGAATGGTAATTCCGGTTGTGATGCGACGCATTCGGGTCGAGTCCAAATAGAAGACGGCATAATCGGACACTCCCGGCACCGAGTCCCAGCTAAAGCGAGCAGGCGTACATTGGGTAATAATCCCTTTGGGAAAATCAGCGACAATTGTCGCTGTTGCTGACGTGTCACGATGCCCACCCCGTTCAATCATAAATCGGATGGTATGAAGGCCCGCGCTCAAGGATGGCGGAATCCAACGATATGCCCGACGGGAAGCCGACACGTTAGATGCAATCACAAGCCAAGGGCCACCATCCAATTGGTATTTGATGGTATAGGAGCCGCTACCCAAAGCATAATCATCCCAATACACTACAATGGGGTCGTTGCCATAAAATGAGGCCCCTTCGTGGGGAAAGGTTATCATAAGGTTTGGTTCCAGCAGTTCATAGGCAAGCACGTAAGGTTGGGGGCCCATTGGTACGTGTGCCCCTCGAATTCGAACTATCCAAGTTCCCGAGTCTGGCAAGTCAACACTGACCAGTTCCACATTATTGAGCGTATCCACTCCCCGACGGGCAGGCTGATTGAGAGAATCAGGATGGGGAAAGTGGTTCAATACCCACGGACCGTAAACTGTTCCGTTGGGGGCAACTAACTCCACATCCAGGTCATTAACCAACCCTTTGGGGGCATTGATCGGTGCCGCTGGGTCGGGCCACATTAAGAGTACCCGCAATTGGGCCAAGCTAGAAGAAACAGCAATGGCAAAGGAGTCTATTTGCAATTGGGAGACGGAATCTTGCATCAGCCATCCGTTATGTAGTACATGATAGGCCCTCCGCATATTGACAAGTCCAAATCCGGTTTTGAAATCGGGGCCCGGATTCTCAATGTCATCTGCTGTGAGTGCCAACACTGCCCGAATCAGGTATGCTGGTGCAATGGAGTCATTATGGAGGTCTTTCCACACATGCTGCAAGATCGCTGCATTTCCCATCGTCTTGGGAGAAGCATAAGAAGTGCCTCCCTGCCCTTCATTAACGACCAATGGATAAAGTCGTCCATCGTACATCGGTCCTCGACTACTAAAAGAAAACAGGTCTCCAAGGTAATCGACGGAACCCGTGGCAAAATGATTTTTATTCTGTTTTCGCTTGCCTGTAATGTTGGCCCATCCAGCTAAGTTGTACGGTGCAAATCCTGTAACCGTACCCGAATTGCCTGCCGAGAAAAATACTCCCACCTCCGGGTACGTCTCGGTAAGAAGATCCAACGCACGGGCATACGCATCATACCCTCCATTGACTCCATATCCCAGCGAATGATTTGTGTAGAGTACCTGATGCTGAAGGTAATTGGTGTCGTAATCGGCAGGATATGGGCCACTGACAATTGTAGCCCCCCACGCATTGTTATCTATTGTTGGATTGGGGATACCTGCACCTGCGGCATGATATGCCACCTGGGTAATATGACCACCTTCTGGACGGGTCGAATTCCAAATCCAAAGGCGCCCTGAAAATTCAAGGAGCGGTTGCACCCTTCGTCCCTCACTGACCATAATACGAATGCCGTCCCCATTATACGTCCCATTGGGTAGATGATGAAGTACATTGCTTCGGTTAATAGCACTCAGGTAATACTTATTCTCTTCAAGCTGCGGAGGTGGTGCCACCACATCGATATACTGTACAAAAGGCAATGATGCTACACGGCGTACCTGATTCACAGGCACCGTACCTTCCAATTGCCACGCCCAATCTCTTTTTCGTGCTACCTGGAATCCTTCCGACTCAAGGGCCCGTCGGACCTTATCGGGTGCCAGTCCTTTGTAATATGCAATCACTACTTTCACATGCTCCTGGTCGGCCCATGCCCACTCTGGTATCAATCCCTCCCAAAGGGAAGCAGCGATTTTCATCGACAGGGGCACCTTGCTAACCTTCCGAAGTCCTTCCAGAGATTCCCAATCGTGAAAATCCGCTGATACCACCGCAAAATATTGATTGGGATGCCAATAGTCCACCAGGTCTACCCCGCGCAATTTCCATGCACGCCGCTGTGCATCCGTCGGCAGCTGATCAAAGGCCAGTAGCCGGAAGTAGCGGCCGTCAAAGAAATCTTGTGAGTGATCAGTAAAACGCTCCTCGGAAGAGGGACAAGGTTCCCCCGCAGACAAGAGCGCCCACATGGTTGACAGCACAACAAGTAATTGCATAATCCACAGATTGATAATGCCTTCAAATGTATTTTTTTCTTCGTAACTCAAAATGAGTTCCAAGGTAGAGTTTACGCACAATTGGATCTGATGCCAATACTTCGGCACTTCCTTCCCGAAGAATTTTCCCTTCAAACAGAAGGTATGCCCGATCGGTAATGGATAAGGTTTCGTGCACGTTATGATCGGTAATGAGGACGCCAATACCTCGCTGTTTGAGGTGTGTGACAATACGCTGAATGTCTTCCACGGCAATGGGGTCAACACCGGCGAATGGTTCATCAAGGAGGATAAACTTCGGGTTGGTAGCCAGGGCCCGTGCAATTTCCGTTCGACGACGTTCACCTCCTGAAAGGAGGTCTCCCCGGTTGTGACGCACTTTCTGAAGTCCGAATTCTTCGATAAGTTCATCAAGACGTTGCTTACGCCGCTTCCGATCGGGCTCGGTATATTCCAAGATGGCCATGATATTGTCTTCTACCGACAATTTTCGAAATACCGAGGGCTCTTGGGCTAAATAGCTGATACCCATCCGTCCACGCCGGTACATTGGCGCCCGCGTAATGTCATGCTGATTCAAAAATACCCGTCCACCATCTGGACGAACAAGTCCCACCATCATATAAAAAGTTGTGGTCTTTCCTGCCCCATTAGGCCCCAGCAGCCCCACAATCGACCCCTGGTCGACAGATACACTCACGTTATCCACAACTTTTCGGCCACCGTATATTTTGGTGACACCGTCGGTACGCAGCTGATGATGTGCTCGCTTCATTTGGATCGTATTGAACGATATAACGCAGCCAACTGTTCGGGATACTGATCGAATGAGTAGTGTGATTGGAGGTACCGAAAAGCCCTCTGAACCATCTTGGGGGCTATCTGATTGTACTCTTCAATCAGGCGTCGGCTTTTTTCATAGGCTTCAAGTTTGTTTTCCGGATCAAACAAAAAGCCACTGTATCCATCCTTAATTAGCTTAGGTACATCACCTACCCGACTACTGATCACTGGCACCCCCTCTGCCACAGCTTCCATTACCACATTCGGCATTCCTTCGTAGATGGAAGGAAAGAAAAAAGCATGTGCCCTACGTAGCATGCTCCGAACATCATCCACCCGCCCATGAAATTCAACGATTTCGGAAATCTTTAATTGTTCTACATACGTAATGACATCACCTAAGCTCCGACCATCCCCAATAATCACTGCCCGCACCTTATACCCCATTTGATGTAGGGTTTTAATCACATCCAAAAAAAGGGGAACATTCTTGCCATGCGAAATACTACCAGCAAAAAACATCATAAAAGGCTCAACCCCATCATAACGCAACGCCTGAGGAACAGCATTAATATCAATGGTATTGGGGAGATAGTGCAATTTGTGCAATACCATCCTCCAGATGGCGCGTTTCATCTCGCCAATGACCGACCACGAATTAGCCACAATGGCATGGGCCCTCATAAAGGTGAAAATGCGCTCCCACCACGAGGAACGCTTGCGCAACACCTGCAACGACGTCCGTAGCGACACAATCACTGGCACCTGCATCCAAAGCCCCAACATAACCATGTAAGTGCCTGCATAGAAATGAAAGGTATGCACAACGTGGGGCTGAAAACGCTTTACGATGCGTCGAAGATACATTAGTCGAATCAACGAATGGGTTCGGGGGATGACCTCCACTTCCAATTTCAAGTCAGATTCTATTCGGTGTTGCCAAACCCCACCATCATGCAAGGAAACAACCTTAACTTCGACACCTTGCCCGACCAATGCAGCCGCTGTATAGTATACCTGTTTTTCCGTACCGCCCCCCGCTAAGGTCCCCGTTACCAACAGGATCCGTCGGGGAAGATCATACTTGGAACAACTGGTGTGTGATTTCAATATCCACGCACTAGATAAAGGCACTAAGGCCAATTGTTATTGTCGAATGCAAATTAATAGAATTAACCAAAAACCACTCCATTGAGGACAACAAACCCAAGAAGGCCCCATACCGACAACCAGCCAATGTGATAGCAAATAAAACCTCTCGTCAGCCAAACGACACCACTAACAAGTACTCGATGCAAAACCCTGATCCAATCGATCGAATGCCTCCCCCATGACGGACAATTTTTTTCGAGTAGTTCGCAGTATAATCTACTTAGTCATCCTGTATTTCGATTCTAAAAACTTGACTTAGTGCCAGACATCCACGCAGCGAATTGACGGTGCAATTCTGGAAGCTGATGTAAAGGACGCTTGCCAGCCGCCAACAGTTTAAGCTGCCTTCGTAGCAGGGCCTGATCGTAAAGTTCCTTATCTCGAGTGGTAACAGGTTTTACCTGCGGCACAGGAACGGGCCTTCCATCACGATCAATCGCCACGAATGTAAAGAATGCTTCATTGCTTTTATAGCGGCGTCCTTGCACTGGATTCTGGGCATATACCTCGATGTATACTTCCATCGATGTCCGAAACGATCGAACCACCCGTGCTTCTAACACCACCGTATCTCCCAACCGAATGGGATGCTCAAAGGACACGTTATTGACAGCTGCGGTTACACTCTGTTGATGCGCATGCTTTTGCGCGGAAATGGCAGCACAAATATCCATCCAATGCATCAGTCGCCCCCCCATCAAGTTACCGAATACGTTCGTGTCATTGGGAAGGACAATCTCGTGCATGACAGTGAGCGACTCGGCAGGCGACTTGTAGTGTTGGGTAACGTCTGGAATCATGAGAGGAGAGATCAAAAAAAGTCGGAGTGGCGGGATTTGAA
>CAYVLB010000040.1:0-15977 GCA_964452325.1 uncultured Sphingobacteriales bacterium
ATGGGTAGTGTTGCGACGCAGTTTTGATGAGCCGCTTACCGTCTACTGGGTTGATTCCTCAGGGACAAGCCATCGCCTCATTCGGATGGCGCCCAACTTTAACCGATGGATTCATGGAAGGGAGCGTCTTGTGGTATGGGAAGCCTTTTCATATCATCCCCGCTGGACAGATCTCAGTTACTCCGACATATACGCCTACGACATTTCCAGACGCACCCTGCGTCGGCTCACCCAAAAGATGCGCCTATCCATGCCCGTAATTAGTCCTGACACTACCGCTATCGTTGCGATTCACACGCGCACCGATGGCAATACCGAGTTGGTGATCTTAAGTAGTGATGACGGCACTATTGAGCGGACTCATCGGTTGCCTGAAGGATTCTCTGCATCGTATCCCACCTGGGAAGATGCGTCGTTTATTTCATTTGTAGCCGTATCGGGTGGGCGCAATCGGGTGATGCGATGGAACCTTGCATCCGATCGCCTTGAGCCAGTGACCCCATGGACCACCTACACTTTGCGGCAGCTTTATTATGATGGCGATTATTACTATTGGAGTGCCGATTTTGATGGGCCTGCCGGCAACATATATGCATATCATCCCCCCACTGGCCAACTGTACCGCCTTACCAACGCCTCGTATTATGCAACGGATCCTCATGTTCGAAACCGACACATGCTATACACTGCCTATAGCCACAACGACTTAGCGGTATTTGAACTTTCCTTAGATAGTCTTCAATGGATACCCTCGCTTTTTCCTGTTGAGCAGCCGTTACCTGATGAACTTCAAGGGTTACCCGATACTACTCGCTTTTTGGATGTTCGTCCTTCGGATGCGGTGGATACTCCGTTTGTGGCGTCTGCGCAATGGTTGAATATATATAGTTGGGGGTTTCAATACAACTCGTCGACTCGGGCGCTTTCATTCAGCATTGCATCGTCTGATCCGTTGAGTACATGGGTTGGGAAGGCTGCCATGGAATACATTCCCCGTTCAAGTGGCGGTTTTGCCATCGCTACGTTTGACGTTCAATATTCCGGTCATTATCCTGTGATGCGGGCGACTGTTGGGGCTTTACAATATCTAAACCGTTACGAGATGAGTTCGGGGATTGGAGTAACGCTGCCCCTACGGTATATTCAGCACCATCGCAGGTGGGAGATAATGCCATCAGCATCGGTACGGGTTATATCGATTGGATCGGATAGCATTCCTCCGCCGTATGCTTTTTCCCGTATTTACCCTATCACGACGCTGGGCGTAGCTTTGAGTACGTATGGTCCTTCGGCCCGCCGTAATTTATCGGCAGGCACGGAGATTGCGTCGACCTTAACGGTTGGTAAATTGTGGAATCAACCTTCGGCAGGATGGATTTTCGATGCCCGATCCGTATTGAGTATGCGGGGATTACATCGCAATCATGCTTTCCAATTGAAAGTTCAAATGCATGCTCAGCGTCAAACGGACCCCTATCGGGTGCCTTACTCATATGCTTTTCTTCCTGCCACTATTGTATCTGATTCGTTTAGCCGGGTTGGAGGCTGGCAATTATGGTATCATCTGCCGGTTGGATATCCCGACCTTTCGGTACGGGGGGTGGTTTACGTACCCCGTATCGGTTTGAGCACTTTCTATGGTGAGGATCGCTTTAGTGTGTTCTTGCCGACCCCTGCCCATCAAACCAATCGCACGGGGGGTGTGTGGATCTGGGCAGATTTTGTGGCATTTCGGCTATTGCCCCTTCGGGCATACTTTCAATATGCCTGGCTACAACATGTGGAACAGGGTCAACCTGGCAAACGTTTTGGTGTAGGTATTGATTTTGATCTGTAAGCGTTGATGGTTAATGACCATGTCCTTGTAGTTCGTCCTTTTTCCATTCGGAATAGACAGCATAGGCGTTAGTATACACATACTCTGCTGTGGGGTCTGGGAGTTGGGTCGTATCAATGGCAACCCATCCGTTGAGGCGTTGGAGGGGTTGGATCGGTACGGGGACAAAGGTCCATTCATCGCCTTTACGGGTCACCTGAAAGATATAAGTCTGACGTCCGGTATTGACCAATGCCTCTTCAGGCAGCGCTGGCATCGGGTAAGGGGATCCTAAAATTTGTCCCCGCACATAGGTGCCTGGAAGTAGTAATCCGTGGGAGTTATCAAGCTCGGCATGGAGGTGCAGCGCTTTAGGTTTTTGTTCAAATGCTTTGCCAACGGCAAAAATCTTTCCTTCAAAAGTTTGTCCTTGCAATGCATCAATAGTAATTAGTACTCTTTGGCCGGTGCTGACTTGGTAGATGTCTTTTTCGAATACCATTAAGTCAGCATGGACATGGTGGGCATCGATAATTTCAAACATTTCTGTTTGTGGTTCCACATACTGTCCCACGTTAACGTGTACCTTTTGGATATATCCGTTGATGGGAGCGCGTACCGGTAATTGTTCGATAATGTGGCCACTATCTAATTGTTGTAATGGCACGTTCAACATTCGCAAATTGCTACGCAATGCATTCCATCGCGCTCGGGCAGCGTGATAGGCGGCTTTGGCCTCCTGAAATGCTTCTGCGGAAGCAATCTGACGATCATATAGCTCTTTTGTGCGCTCATAGCGAAGTTTGAGGAAAGCCATCTGGCTATGCAATTCCAAATACTCTGCCTGCATCCGCACCAGGTCGGGATGTTCGATATATGCTAGCGGCTGGCCCTTATGTACTTTGTCGCCTTCCATTACCAAAATCCGTACTACGTTGGCCCCGTAGTAGGGCGTTACTCGGGCCATGTTTTGAGGGGGAACCTGAAGTTCGCCGCTGACTCGCACTGTTGTATAAAACTGCTGTGCAACCACTTTTCCAGCAGATATGCCTGACTGCCGGACAGATGGTGCTGCAATTCGGATGGTCAAGTCGTGACCATTATCCCCAGCATGTTCATGACCTTCGTGAGATTCGGCAGTAGGGATTTCACCATTGTTATGTAAATGTTCCTCTTGGGATGATCCACATCCCCACCATCCAACCATCACCATGACGAAAAGGGATGTAATGTATTTCATGGCAATTGCTTTTAAAACTCAGACAAAAGGTATTGAGATTCGATAATGAGTTGATTGAATTGGTAAAGAGCATTTAAATAGGCTTCCTGAATACGAAAGGCTTGGGAATAGTAGTTTAAGGATCTAAACAGGTCGATTTTTCCTTGAGCGAAACTTTGGAGGGCTGCTTCCATGAGCTGTTGTTGGTGCGGTAAAGCTTCCTGTTGGTAGTAAGTCATAATGTCTGCATAGCTTTTGAGTAAGTTGAGTAGGCGATGGGTACGTGCCCAAATATCCATTTGGATGCTTCGAGTTTTCCAGTGTGCCATTTGTGCTTCCAATCGGGCAATGTGTGTAGCAGCACGATAGCCTCCGGGGAGGAGGGGCCATGTAATGCCTGCTTGTATTCCTCGAAACCGATCGGAAGGTCCTGCCACGCCTCCTGCAGGAAGGTCGGTCCCCTGCATTCCGATGTCAAATACTCCCAATGTCAATTCGGGGAGTCGTTGTTGGCGCACCATGCGTACTTTTGACCAGGCGGCTGCTTCGGCAGCCTGTGCGGCAGTCAATAGTGGGTGATTTGTGGCTAGCTGTCGGAGTCGAGAAGTATCGGGGAAATGGAGTGGCCCTAGCTGCGGAGGCACCAGACGAAAGGTGCGCGTGGGAGCTACCATACGGAAGATTTCGGCTTCGGCTTCTTTGATGCGTGCCTTGGTTGCCACCAACCGATTGCGAATTTCGCTGCGCTGGTTTTCGGCACTCAATAGGTCAATTCGGTTCGTAGCACCACGCTGATGGGCCTGCTGGAGGGCGTTCATCAACACGGTCATTAAACTGTCTTGTGCTTGAAGTGTGCGATATTGGGCATGATGGTAGGCCAATCGGTTCCATGCGGTAGCTAATTGGAATTTCATCGTTGTGGTCGTTGCAACAAGCTGTTGGTCGGCAGCGATGCGCTGATCTCGAGCCCACCGACTCCGGGCAGCATAAACAGTGGGAAACTCAAACGACTGCTCGAAATAAATTGCCAGGTCGTTGGCATAGCTGTTGTACTGACCATATTCTACGGATAATGCGGATTTTGGAAACGCTATTGCCTGTTGCTGGGCCCATCGGGCTGCTTCTGCATTGTAACGTGCCTGTTGGATGGCTGGATTGGATGCTAACAAGCTATCAATGAGCTCCACCAATGGCCGGATAACTGGCTCTGGTGCGTCGAGAGTTTGTTGGGTATGTCCTTGACTTGGCCACCACAGCAATAGCAATATTCCCACACCCACCCACTTTGGCAATCGCACATGCCATGAAGGGGCGGTTTCGATCTTGCGATACAAGATTGGCAACACAAACAATGTTAGCAACGTCGAGGTGACCAAACCACCGATGACCACTGTTGCCAACGGCCGTTGCACTTCTGCACCGGCGGAAGTAGCAACAGCCATTGGCAGAAAACCGAAAATATCCGTTAGTGCTGTGAGTAAAATTGGGCGTACCCGCCGTCGTGCTCCCTGAATCACCCGTTGGTTGATATTCAGGTTTCCTTCTTTTTTGAGTGCATTCCATCCGTTGATAAGGACTAGTCCGTTCAAAACTGCCACTCCGAACAACACGATGAATCCGATACCTGCCGACACACTAAACGGCATATCCCGCAACCACAGCGAGAAAACTCCTCCAATGGTTGCCAGCGGAATGGCCATATAAATCATCATTGTATGACTGAACGAACGCAATGCCAGGAATATCAACACAAAAATGAGCCCCAGCGCTACGGGAAGTAGGATTTTAAGTCGAGCAACGGCCCGTTGAAGGTTTTCAAAGGCGCCTCCATATTGAATGTAGTAGCCGGGGGGAAGTTGCAACTGTTCATCCAGTTTTTGTCGAATTTCGTCGACCAATGATTCGATATCTCTGCCCCGCACATTTACACCCACATATACTCGGCGATGGGTATTATCACGGCTCACCTGCATTGGGCCGGGCTTGTATTGGATGTGGGCCACTTCACGCAACGGAATCCGTGATCCGTCCGGGAGGAGGATCCACAGATCCTTTACATGGTCAATATTTTGGCGATATTCTGGTTGGAGACGCACCACCAATGCAAAGCGTTTTTCGCCCTCAAAGACGACACCGGCTTCGCCCCCCCCAAAAGCGGTAGCCACGGCCTGGTTGAGATCTTCCACCGACAGGCCATATTGCGCCAACTTCCGTCGGTCGTAACGGATCACAATTTGGGGCAAACCGGTGGTCGCTTCCACGCGTATATCTCCAATACCGGGAGTGCCTGCAATAATCCGAGCTACTTCTTGGGCTTTCTGGGCCAATAAGTCGATATCCTCGCCATAAATTTTGATCGCAATATCTTCTCGTACTCCTTCCAGCAATTCGTTAAATCGGTTCTCAATCGGCTGTGAAAAGGAAAAGGCAACTCCCGGAAGGTGCGAAAGCACCCTTTTCATTTTGTTCACCAATTCTTCTTTTGTTTCTGCTGATGTCCATTCATCACTTGGACGCAGGGTAACAATTACATCGGCAAAATCGAAGGGCATGGGATCGTTGGGAACCTCTGAGACCCCTATTCTACTCATAACGGAGATCACTTCGGGGAAACTATCCAAGATCATTCTTTCTGCTTTCGTGGTGGCTCGAATTGTTTCCGACAGCGAGGTTCCCGGTCGCATAATCAAATTATAGGCGATATCTCCTTCATCCAATCGGGGCATAAATTCTCCTCCCATGCGTTCGAATATCCATAAAGCTATGATTACTGCCAACAACGCACTCCCCAATATCCATTTTCCATGCTTCAACGACCATCGAAGTGCTGGCTCATATTGGTTTTCCAGCCATGCCACGATATGGTCGCCCCAAGTATTCCCTTCATTATGTGAAGGACGCAAGAACCACGCCGTCATCATTGGCACATACGTCAAGCACAATATCATCACCCCTATCATTGCAAACATGAACGTGTACGCCATCGGCTTGAACATCTTACCTTCTACTCCTTCCAGGGCCAACACTGGGACAAATACGATCAAAATGATGAGTTGTCCGAAAAAAGCAGCATTCATCATATTACCCGCTGCTTGATAGCTGATCTTATCTCGAAGGTCAGGTGTAATGGCCATGCCTTTGAGTAAATGGCGATGGAATAGGAAAACTGCACCTTCTACAATGATGACTGCTCCGTCGACAATGATACCGAAGTCTATGGCTCCTAAACTCATCAAATTAGCCCATATGCCAAATTGTCTCATCAATGCAAAAGCAAACAATAACGACAAGGGAATCGTAGAAGCTACTATTACACCTGCCCGCCAATTCCCCAACAACACAATTAATATCAAAATGACAATGGCAGCTCCTTCCAGCAGATTTTTCACCACGGTAGAGATGGTGTTTTGGATCAGTTTGCTACGGTTCAACACCGGTTCGATATGAATCCCTTCTGGCAACGTTTTTTCGATTTCATCGAGTCGTTCTTCCACTCGGCGGATCACGTCATTGGAATTGGCTCCTTTCAGCATCATGATAATGCCTCCTACGGCTTCTCCGCGCCCGTCTTTGGTCAGGGCACCATACCGCACTTGCGATCCAAATCGCAGGCGGGCAACGTCCCGGATATAAATTGGGGTTTGTCCTTCCTTTTTGACCAGGATATCGCCAATTTCTTCAAGGCTACGCACCAGCCCTTGTCCCCGAATAAAATGAGCCTGGCGATTTTTTTCGATGTACGCTCCGCCCGTGTTTTGGTTGTTACGCTTCAGTGCGTAAAAAATATCGGATATGGTAAGTCCCAGCGCATTGAGCTGTTCGGGATCCACTTCCACTTCATACTGCTTGATTTTCCCACCTATGCTGTTCACTTCTACAACTCCAGGCACCATGACCATCTGACGACTCACAATCCAGTCTTGAATCGTGCGCAGGTCTTGGAGGGAATAGAGATCGCGGTAAGCGCTATCGACCGCTAAAACGTATTGGTAAATTTCTCCCAATCCTGTACTAATTGGCCCTATGTAGGGTTCTCCGAAACCTTCCGGGATTTGATCACGTACTTCGCTAAGCTTTTCTGAGACCAATTGACGGGGAAGATATGTGCCCATATCGTCTTCAAACACAACGGTAACGACCGACAAACCAAAGCGGGAAATCGACCGAATCTCTATCAACCCCGGCAAATTCCCCATGGCCAATTCAATTGGATAGGTAACGTATTGCTCGATTTCTTCGGCACTCAGGTTTGGCGCCTGGGTAATAATCTGGACCTGGTTATTGGTAATGTCTGGTACTGCATCAATGGGAACGCGCCACATGCTCCATATCCCTATTCCTATCCAAACCGCAATAAACAGCCCGATCAGTAGCTTATTGCGAATCGAAAAGCGAATAATGGCATTTATCATAGACAAGTATTGTTTAAGGTTAGAGATAAGAAATATTGGGAAAAGTCTATACCCCTACTTTCTCCTCAGAAGAACTCTTAGAGAAAAAGCACCATACTATGCCACGGAGGTCGCCAAATTGGAAAAGGAATTAGCATTCCATTATTGGCAATTCGAATGGGAACTTTTAGCTTCCCTTGTTCGGCCTCAAGCCATCTTCCGCCCAGCCGGATTATTTTTATTGCCAATATTGGCATGTGGCAACACACACACCATGGTGAGCATCCATCTGCCATACCCGTCCCTTCCTGACAAGGCTCCGTAATAAGTCTTTCCTCTGCCAATCGCACTTCATGGCTATCCACACAAGGATATAAGCTAACCCCGAGGGCTAGCCACGCCATAATAAAAGCCCACCGTTTCATTGCCACGCAAAGGTAATAGATTTTTCTCCTGAGATGATCACACAATACAAAAGCGGTGGCACTTCAAAATTGAAGCGCCACCGCTTTGCGCAGAAGGGAAACTCTCTCTTTAATTACATCACCACTTAATTACCAAGTTTTTCGTATATGTACGCCACTATCGCAAGAGGCAATTGTTATTGGGCACTTTGCCCCTGAAGCATTGCTTCCAACTCCTCGATACGGCCTTCAAGTGCTTTTATTTGGCGCACCCTGTGCCGAAGTTCCTCATTTTCCTGCGCGACCCTTTGGAGGTGTTCTATCATTCGCTGTTGTTCTTGAATGGCGGCAGTAAGAATTGGAATAATACGTGTATAATCTACACTCCAGAGGTCTTTTGATTCATCTTTGGGCTTATCGACCACTTCGGGGATCACCTCATAAAGTTCTTGGGCTAGGAAACCATAGGCATACATGCCTTCTTTCTCGATTTCCAGGGATCCTGTTTGGGGATCTCGATGGCTGTTGTGCTGAAAATAATAGACGGGACGCATGCGCATTATGGTAGATACCGCCTTTTCGATAGGCACAATTTCACTTTTCAATCGGCGATCGGAATAGGTAATCCAAGCGTTGGCTCGTGCCCTTCCGATATCCACATTAAAATTATTGGGCAGCTCCAACGCATATGTGGGAGAGTCGAGATTAATTCCCACTTTATAGGAATTTCCCACAGGTCCGATCAGAAAACAGTCCGGGCATTTAATATATGTGTAGAAGAAACTTCCATCATAGCCCCATGCAAATGTGCGGTTAGAAATCGTATCTAGATACATACCTCTCCCACCTGCCCAACTATAATCGGATACGATGTAATTGTACTGCCCTCCGCTAATGGTACTGTACCATCCTAATGAAATGCGATTACCGTCTCCTCCTAGTATAGAACTATACATACTTACATTACTTATGATCTGATTACTTCTACCCCCACCTATGAATCCATAGCTTCCTTTACAATAGTTGGTGTCTCCTCCAACAATTACGCTATAGTCGCCTTGGTCAATTTGATTCCCCTTTCCGCCACCTATGAATCCATATTGCCCTCCGGCAGGGATACCAGGAGATACCTTATTTCGAAGGCCTCCGCTAATAGTGGATGCATATGCATCCGCAACGTTACCTTCTCCTCCTCCCACAGCACTCAAGTGGGCAGAGGCTTGCGTATTGTATCCGAATGCTACGGTCCAATTGGCTACATTAACGTCGTTCCATTGAGTACCTGTCACTTCACCTGCCCGAATGGAAGCCAAACGTGGATTCCATATGAAGGCTACTTTGGGTCCTGGGGGGAAAGAATCTCCGAAATCCCGACTACCATCTGCATATATTGATCCGTCACGTGTAATATGCAAGCGAGCTAAAGGAGTATCAACATTAATACCGACTCGATAAGTGGCCCCCATGGGTCCAATTAGAAAGGCGTTAGGTGTGGAAATTTCTTTGGGTGAATGTAGCGTATCATTACGTCCCCATGCAAAAGATCCGATGGCAGCATTACCCATTTTCATGGAAGATCCTCCCACAGCACTTAATATGGCACTGGTTTGATTGTTCACTCCGCCCAATACCACACTATTCGCTCCTGAAGCGATATTACTAGATCCTCCCAGGATGGCTGCTTCTATCCCCGAAACGGTATTTTGTTGTCCTCCCCCGATAAACCCGTAATCGGCACTTACATTATTGGCCTTTCCCCCGACAATGACCCCATATATTGCTGTTACGGTATTTTGTTTCCCTCCGCCAATAATGCTATAATCATGCTGAGCGGTAATAAAATTGCTATCTCCTGCACCGATAAAACTTCGATCACCCCTTACTCGGTTATAGTATCCTCCTCCTACGGTCGACTGGTTGCCGGCCGCCTCATTGATTTGTCCTCCACTGACGGCACTATGGCTTCCCGAGGCAATGTTATCGACGCCAAAAGCCACCGAATAGTAGCCTAAGTTGGGGATAACCCATTGGTTCCCATTTGCGATTCCTGCACGGAAGGCTGCCATCTTAGGGCTCCAGGCCAACATAGGGTTGCCATTGCCCGAAGGAATCGAGTCGCCGAGTCCAATATATCCCGAACTTAGGATTCCCCCTTGCACGTGTAATGTAGCCTGTGGGTTTGATCGTCGCACACCCATTTTCCCCCCGCTGGTGATTACCAGATATGTGACGGAACCATGTTCTACATTCAGTAGATTGGAAGTGTACGTTCCGGGAGCTTGAATGTCCAGTCGAGCACCCGGAACGGTGGTACCGATTCCTACTTCTTGGGCGCGAAGGGTTGGGAACTCAATCATCTGAAATACCCACACACAAGAAAGCATACACAAATATCTCATGGTGCATTACATATTTAGATAGTGCAATTATCTGGTAGTTTTGCACCTTACCCTGTCATAAAGGGTGTAAATACGACAACAAATAGCATTGGAAATTATTGGTTATTGGTGGTTACCACGCGATCATTCTCTAGGGAATTGACCCGATCTTTAAGTACTTTATTCTCTTGTCGAAGTTGTTCAATGCGACGATTCAGCTCTTTTACAGCATTAATTAGCATGTAGACCATGGCGCCGTTATCCACGCCTAAGTAAGTAGCGGAATCACCCGCGATGGGATCGACGTAGGTCCACTCGGTAATCATGTAAGGAGCTACCTTTTGCAACTCCTGGGCAATTACTCCCACAGCCCGTTCTCCTTGTGGCATCCCTGCTTCTCCGGTATAGGTATACCAGACGGGATGAATTTTTAATATTTCTGCCAGGCCTGCCTGGTAGTCTTCAACATCTTTTTTCAGCCGGGCATCGGAAGGTACTGTCCATGTATTGGAACCGGGTTTAGCTGCGCTATTGTTGGCTAAATGGAGGTCATATGCTGGGTTGGCAAGATTAATTCCTACCTTGTACGGATTGCCATGAGGTCCAATGAGGAAAGCATGGGATGCGGTAATTTGGGGGGCAGATAGTGAAGTTGCGTCGCCCCACACAAAGGTATGCTGGGCGGTGGTATCTAATTTCATTCCATATCCTCCCACCCAGCTGTAGTCTGCACCCGCCACGTTTTGATCGCCTCCGCTGACAAAGCTATATCGCCCTGCAGCGGTATCGAATCTTCCTCCCACGACGATCGCATAATTATCCGTGGCTGCATTGTAGTCTCCTCCACCGATAAAGCTGGAGTTACCAGTAGCAAGATTGTCAAGACCTCCCACGATGGTTGGCAGTTCTGCATTCGTCAAGTTCCCTCTTCCCCCAACGATGGTAGCATATATACCTCCGGCGTGGTTACCGCTGCCACCTACAACGATTCCATATGGCGAACTGACTGTGTTCGTCGATCCCCCGCCAATGAATCCAATGTAGCCGGTAATCTGATTTAAGTAGCCACCTCCAATGGTTGAAGAGTCTGCATCCACGCGAATTTTATTAAGCTTTCCTCCCCCTATTGTTGCATAGGTAGCTTCGATGGTATCTTTTTCACCGCCACCGATAACGGCATGGTTTCCATCGGCTAAATGATCCCTTCCTCCTCCAACAAATGCAAAACTGCCTGTGACTTTATTTGCTGTTCCACCCACTATAGAGCTCACATCACCCAATACTATATTCCGGTGTCCACCCACTACCACACTCCATATGCCAGATGCCCAGTTTGTATCACCCCCTCCCACAAAGCTATAAATACCGCCGGCTTTATTCGCAACGCCTCCCACGACTGCACCGTTGTTGCCTGTAACTGAATCATTCACACCTCCAGCTACAACACCTGCATACCCAATCACATAATTACCATACCCCCCTCCCACAAAAGTATATGAAGAATATATTTGATGTTGAGCACCCCCTGCAATCGTTGCAGCGAATCCCATTGCCTTATTCTGGTCACCCCCTCCCACAAAGCTATAATTGTGTGCACGATTTTCAAATCCACCCCCAATGGTTCCATATGTCCCCATCACACTATCTCGTGTACCCCCTGCAATAGTTCCATAGTATCCAACTATGTAGTTCTCAACGCCTCCACCGATGGTAGAATACCACGTGGCATTATTACTTTTTCCGCCTCCGACAGTGCTGTAATCACCATCTGCTTTATTATAATAGCCTCCTGCGATCGTACTGGCGAATCGGAATGTTGAATCATAGCCTCCACCGCCAATCACCGAATACATTCCTTCGGTGTAGTTGTCCCTTCCTCCTGCGATTGTTGACCAGTAGGCGTTCGATGAAATGTAGTTGTTTTCTCCTCCTCCGATAACTCCTTTACTCCCCCATACTGTGTCTTTAAGTCCTCCCGCGACTACTGCGAACGCGCCACCTGCCAAGTTTTCTTGGCCTCCTCCGACATAGCCTCCCCCCAAAATGCTAATAACGCTGTTGTTATATCCACCTGATATTGTGCCGTATGGTGCCGAGACGAAGTTTCCGGAGCCACCTCCTATGGTTCCATATCCGTGATTCGAAGTTATTTTATTATCTCCACCGCCGCCAATGGTGGATTGACTTCCTGCGGCTACATTATATAGCCCGCCACTTACCGTACTATATGGTCCCGATGCGGTATCCCTATCACCTCCACCCACTGTGGCTGCACCACTTCCTGCATAGTTATATCTTCCACCCGCGATCACTGCATAATTGCCAACAACTGTATTTTGAAAGCCTCCCACTATCGACGAATGCTGCCCGTTAATTTGGTTGTTTGCTCCTCCTCCTGCGAAAGCATACGTACTGGTAACCTTATTGGATTGTCCCCCAACTATCGAAGAATAATGTGCAGTAACTGCATTCCTTAATCCTCCGAGCACGGCAGCATTATTGGCATGTACTGTATCATAGCTGCCTCCCCCTATAACACTGTAGTTGCCATGCAAAAAGTTGCCATACCCTCCGCCAATAAAGCTATACTGGGCATAATTAACATTACCTCCTCCAATAATATTATAATATCCTCCCCCGATGACACTTGCCCATGCAACTCCTTCACGGACAATATTTTGATATCCAGATCCAACAAAACTGTAGGGGCTGGCTGCCACATTATTGTTTCCGAAAGCGACCGAATAGGCTCCTATGCTATCCCAATCCCCATATACTGCATTGACCTGTCCGGCCCGGAGGGCTGACTTTCGAGGGTTCCAAAAGAAGGCCACCCGCGCACCATCCGGAACCGTATCTCCGGAATTGTAAGTACCCTCTGCATATATCATTCCATCGTTTGCCACGTGTAAGCGAGCAATGGGAGTGGGAGTTCCCGCTCCCACTTTTCCGTCATTTTTCACGACCAAATAGGTATTCGTGCCATGCAACACCCGCAAAAGGTCGAAAGTGTACGTTGCAGGTGCTTGAATATCCAATCGACTAGACGGTGTCGTAGTACCGATCCCTACTTCTTGGGCATTTAGAAATCCACCTGCCAGGGTGGCCAACGCAAAAGACAATGAACGTTTCATAATTTTTTTGGGTTTCTAATCAAGCGCTATTATACCTGCAAAATAAAGTCTGTGTGTTTTTTGTTCATTGTTGGAGCATCCACACCGATCCACCTTCGGAGTCTGCCACAAGACGCATTTTCAAGGAGTTGTGCAGGAGATCGAACGAATAAATCCACGGTGGGGTTGGTTGATTAAACCATAGGAGGTAGATGGTGTCAGATGCACCATGCCTAATGGATTTTATCGGAATATTTCGATGCCATCCCAATGATGGAGGGGGGCGGTGGGGCACGTTGACAAAAAATGCTTCGGGGAAATTGGAAAAGAAACGGATTGTGGGGGAGTAATGTTGGTCATACCATTCCACAAGCCAATGATGTTTCCACCACCGATGGTTAAAGAATCCGATCTGTTCGGCTTGGGCTTGACGCAGTAAGACTATTTGCCAAAATATAACATTGAAAGTCAGGATCATAGTTGCCATACGCCGTTCGAGAGGTTTCCATCGGGTCATGGTCATTCCTAATGCCAGGATTGTTATGGGATAGATTGGTGCCAATATTCGATGACGTGGAGGGTCGACTGCGGTAATCATGCTCATTCCTGCCACCACAACCAGGTAAGCTATCACTGTAGCCCACATCATTCGTTCTACAGCATTGGATGTTCCTTCAGATTGTCGGACTGCCCTGATCATAAGTGCGATCATTCCCACGAGTAATAAAGAGGATGGTAGCACATGAGATTTGATGATTGGTATCATCCATTGCCCTATGGTATAGGCTGCGGTCATTGTCCATGTTCCGATGTCGATCGTTGCGGGTGCCCGTCCTCCCATCCATGTGCCGCCCACTTCATAGTTGCGCAATATCCAAGCGCACAAGGGAAGAGCTGCAACTGCTGCTGTTTGAATTAGCCATCTGGATGCGTTGCGATGTTTTCGTTGGCAATGCCACATCCATAATGTTCCCCATCCGATCCACATCCCACCGATGTATCGTTGGATGGCGGACAATGCCGCCCATGCCATTGCGATTTTTCCACTCGCAGATTTTCCTGTTCTGCAATAATGAAGGCTAAATCGAACAAATCCCAACGTAAGGGCAATAAACAGCGGTTCAGTCCATAAATGCATGTGCACCCATGTTATGGGGTATCCCAGCATGATCCATCCAAATACAGCAGTAGCGAGTAGGGGAATCGTCACATAGGTTCGAACTATTTTCCACGTCCACCATCCGGAAAGCAAGTACGCCCCGATATGTAGTATTTTAGCAGCTGTATCCAGGTCTGAAATCCATCGAAGCAGCCCAGCTAATAATAGCGGATACAAAGGAGGCCAGGTAGTATAAGGGGTGTTGCCGAATCGGAGCATTTCTCCGGAACGAAGCAAGGTAATTGCTGCATGTGCGTAATTGACTGAATCGGGTGTTATTCCCAGTGGGGTCAGGGAATATAAAAAGAGCAGCCACCCGATTCCGAAAGCCATGACAATGGCTGGTTGCCACTCCCTAATCTGCATGCTAAAACATCGTAGCCACGCAAAAGTAGACGGTTTACAAGTAGTAACTGATTCTATAAAAAGTCGAATTAGACATCCTTTCCAAGGCGCATCGTAATATTGCACCCTCAAAATTCGCTGTGCGATGCGGCAAATTGGATTCGTGATTGCCGGTGGAATGTTAGGCATGTTCGTTGTTGCATGTGGTCCGTCTGCGGAGGATCGTCGAAAAGCAGAAGAAGAAGCCCAACGGCTTCAACAGGAGCTATTGGAAGAAATGGAAATGGTGGAAGCACAGCTTGACAGCATGATCGACACCCAAGCCGACAACGAATCGGCTATAGACACCGTCGATACCGTATCAAACCAATAAAATAAGCGTTATGAATTCTCAAGTGTTGATTCCTTTTCGCAATGAGGGCGAGCGGTTTTATCAGCTTTCGCCTGCCGAATTATACGAACATATGATCGTTACCGGTGAAGGGGTATTGGCGGACAATGGGTCAATTGTGGTAGATACTGGCAATTTTACAGGCCGATCGCCGAAAGACCGCTATATTGTCAAGGACGATTTGACTGCCACAACGGTTGATTGGGGAAGCATTAATATTCCAATGACTCCTGAAAACTTCGAGCGGCTTTGGGACCGTGTGACTGCCTATTTATATGACAAAGACCTATACGTACGCGATGCCTATGTTGGTGCCAAGCCCGAATATCGACTGAACGTACGCGTAATTAGCGAAAGTCCCTATCATAGTCTCTTCACCCGCCATCTTTTTATTGTTCCCGACTCGGATAATTTGAAAGGCTTCACGCCCCAATGGCACGTCGTGGCAGCTCCTTATTTTGAACTGGACCCTTCCCGGGATGGTATTCGCAGCGCCAATTTTGTAGCCATCAACTTCAGCCGTCAAATTGTGTTGGTGGCGGGTACAGGATATGCAGGGGAGCTAAAGAAGGGGCTGTTTTCGGTTATGAACTACATTTTACCTCACCAGAAGGGCGTTTTGTCGATGCATTGCTCGGCTAACATTGGTCCCCATGGAGATACTGCCCTCTTTTTTGGGCTTTCGGGAAAGGGCAAAGCGACCCTTTCTGCCGATCCTATCCGTCGTCTTATTGAAGACGATGAGCATGGCTGAGATAAAT
>CAYVLB010000041.1:0-15773 GCA_964452325.1 uncultured Sphingobacteriales bacterium
CGAATCGACATTTATGGTCGAAATGAATGAAACTGCCAATATCCTTAACAACCTGTCTTCGCGTAGTTTCATCGTATTAGACGAAATTGGACGTGGCACCAGTACCTACGATGGCCTCTCTTTAGCGTGGGCTATCACTGAATATCTACATCAACACAGTTATCGTCCTTATACGCTCTGTGCTACGCATTACCACGAACTCAACCAATTGGCTGAGCAGTATCGGCGAATTCACAATTTCCACGTGGCAGTGGAAGAAAATAACCAAAAAGTGGTATTCCTGTATCGCGTTGTGCCTGGCGGTTCTGAACAGAGTTTTGGCATCGAAGTGGCGCGAATGGCTGGTGTTCCACATTGGGTCGTAGAGCGCGCTCAAAAAATCCTTCGGCACCTCCAACAAACACGGCCAGTCGATGCCCCCAAAGCTGCCTTGAAAAATACTCCCTCGCTCTTCGACAACCCCCCCCATAACCCCGTGGTCGTCCGTTTGCTTAAGCAACTTCAACAGCTTGATCCCAATACCTTAACGCCCATTGAGGCCCTCCTAAAACTCAAAGAACTGGTTGATACCGTCCGAGAGATTAAATAAGTTCCACCCGCGTTTGTATCCGTGCAATCAGTTGAGCCTTTTAGTGGGTTTTCCCAATATGGCCAGAGGTGAGGATTCTCTCATATCAATACCTCCCCAAGGGAATGTTTGCTGATGATATCAGGAATGCAACGTGAAGAATACCTTTATTTTCTCACAGGTAGTAAACAGCTGTGGAATACCACACTATTTTCGCCCCGTTAAATCAGCCATTAGTATGGGATTTTCATTGGAAAAGTTTTTAGATCAGGTCAAAGCCCGCCATCCGTATGAGCCAGAATTTCATCAAGCAGTGACGGAAGTTTTTGAATCATTGGCTCCTGTGTTGGATCGCCATCCGGAATTTATTCGGGAGCGTATTCCTGAGCGACTTGTGGAACCGGAACGTGTAATATCGTTTCGGGTGGTGTGGGAAGATGATCGGGGAGAGGTACATGTGAACCGAGGATATCGCGTGCAAATGAGTAGTGTGTTGGGGCCCTATAAGGGAGGTCTCCGATTTCATCCATCTGTCAATCAGGGCATTTTGAAGTTCTTGGCGTTTGAGCAGATTTTTAAGAATGCCTTAACGGGGCTTCCGTTGGGTGCAGGAAAAGGTGGTTCGGACTTTGACCCCAAAGGGAAAAGCGACCGAGAGGTGATGCGTTTTGCATACGCATTCATGAATGAGCTGTTTCGCCATATTGGAAAGGACACAGATATCCCGGCCGGAGATATTGGGGTGGGCGGACGGGAAATTGGTTATTTGTTCGGAAAATACAAAAAAATCACCAATTTATTTACGGGCGTGTTGACCGGTAAAGGTATTTCCTGGGGTGGAAGCCTCATTCGCACAGAAGCCACAGGATTTGGGCTTATCTATTTTGCGGAAGAGATACTTCGGCATCGGGGTGATTCTATCAAGGGGAAACGTTGTTTGATTTCGGGATCGGGTAATGTGGCACAACATGCCATCAAGAAGATCATAGAAATGGGGGGGATCCCACTGACAATTTCCGACTCGTCAGGATACATTTACGACCCCAAAGGAATTGACGAGGAAAAGTGGCAGTTTATCGTGGACCTGAAAGTAAAACATCGTGGACGAATTCGAGAATATGCCGAAAAGTATCCCGAAGTGATCTATGTTCCCGCCGATCCCAGTCAAGATCACAACCCGTTGTGGACCCATGAGGCGGACTGTGCTTTTCCCTGCGCCACCCAAAATGAAATCAACGCAAAAGATGCCGAGCACCTCGTTGCAGGCGGTGTGAAGTTGGTGGCAGAAGGGGCCAACATGCCTTGCACGATAGGGGCGATTAAAATATTTCAGAAGCATGGCATCATATATGCGCCTGGAAAGGCCGCCAATGCAGGAGGGGTAGCAGTTTCCGGGCTGGAAATGACTCAAAATAGCATCCGCATTTCATGGGATCGGCGCGAAGTGGATATTCGACTGCAGCGGATTATGAAAAACATTCATGAAGAGTGCCTTCGCATCGCAGGGCAGTACGGACGTCCGAACGATTATTTGTTTGGATCTAATGCTGCCGGATTCCTTAAAGTGGCCTACTCGATGTTGGACCAAGGATTGGTTGGTTAATCATTAAACATGCGGGTTTCATATCACTGGCTGCGTTTGTTGCTGGAATTGAATGAAGCGCCTGCCGAAGTGGCTGAAGTGCTCACTAATATTGGCCTGGAAGTGGAGACCGTGGAAACATTTGACCCCTGGCCCCTATTATCGGATAAGGTGTTGATCGGCGAGGTATTGAAGGTTGAACCTCATCCACATGCCGAAAAATTGCAGATTACACATGTGCGGACAGGGACGGATACAGTACGGCAAATTATATGTGGTGCTCCCAACGTGGCAGCAGGCCAGAAAGTGATGGTTGCTATGCCTGGAGCACGGGTAAAGTCGCTAAGAGGAGAGGAGATTACCATCAAACGTGCCAAACTCCGAGGGGCAATTTCAGAAGGAATGATTTTGGCCGAAAAGGAGGTGGAGTTGGGCGAGGATGCCGAAGGCATTAAAGTGTTGCCTGCGGATGCGCCGGTGGGAGTAACAGTACGCCAGTGGTTGGGTATTAAGCAAGATACCGTATTTGAGGTAGCCCTTACGCCCAATCGAGGAGATGCCGCATCTCACCTGGGCATTGCACGAGACCTATCGGCCTATTACGATCGAGATCTTCATTTTCCCGGTATTACCCAGCCACCCAATGAAGGAAAGCCATGGAAGATTTATTTGCCGCGCCCAGAAGCATGCGCTCGTTACATTGGCATTGGCATTGAAGGTGTTCGTCCTATCCCTTCTCCACGATGGCTCCAAGAACGCCTGTGTGCGGTGGGAATCATACCCCGCAATGTACTGGTAGACCTCACCAATTACATCCTCATGGAATTAGGACAACCCCTTCATGTGTTCGATTTAGACCGCTTATCAGATCCTGAAATTACGGTCGATTTTGCACATGAAGGAGAACAAATCGAGGCACTCGACGGAAACACCTACAAGTTGGGTCCCGAAGTGCTTACGATTCGAAACGGAGGAATCCCTGTGGCAATTGCCGGTGTCGTAGGAGGGGCAAAACACTCGGTGAATAACCAAACCCGACATGTCTTTTTAGAAAGTGCCTATTTTACACCAAGTACCATCCGACAAAGTGTTCGTCGGCTGGGCCTATCGACCGATGCATCGTTTCGATACGAACGGGGTACGGACCCGCTGATGATTCCCATAGCGGTTGCCCGATACTGGCATTTGTTGCGGCAGATATTCCCCAAAGCCCATGTTGTCGTAGCCCCTTCAGAAGCCTATCCCAAACCAGTGCAGCCGGTCAAGGTTCCTTTTGATGTGCGTTTGTTCGGCCAATGGAACGGCTTTGAAATATCCCCCAACCGGGCCCGACAAATTCTTTTCCGGATGGGGTTCAAAGGGGCAGATGATGATAGTGGGCAATGGACTTTAGAAGTTCCCCCTGCCAAGCACGATGTGTCACGTCCGGTCGATATTGTGGAAGAATTGCTTCGAATCGAGGGAATGGATAAAATCCCAACTCCACCCCGAGTACGTTTCCCATTACAAGTTGATGCGTTACAACGGGGAGACATTGTGCGTCGGCGATGGGAAAGCTTTTTAATTGGTCAAGGCTTTCGGGAAACGATTCATAATTCCATTGTGGATATTCGGTGGCTGGATGACGGGGTCGAAGAACATGATTTCGGACGTCCCGTAGAGTTGCTGAATCCGTTGAGTAATGAACTGACTGCCCTTCGTACCACCCTTATATTTCCAGCATTAATAACTATTCGGCATAACCTCCGCCACGGGCACGATCACTTTCGGCTGTGGGAATGGGGACGGGTATATGCCAAGCATGCTCCCAACAACTACGTGGAAGAAGAACGCTTAGCCCTTTGGGCTGTGGGAATGCGTACCCGACCTACACCCCATCACCCACCGTTGCCAGCAGACTTTTATTATCTTAAAGGGGTGTTGGATGCATTATGGCGAATGGCCCGATGGACACCCCGAACAGTCGTTGGACCGCATCGGGGAGTGTGGGCGTATGCATTGGATTATTATACCGATGAAATCCGCGTGGCCCGACTGGGAGCATTGGCATTGCCATGGTTAAGCAAATATAAAATTGAAGTACCAGTAGTTATGGCGGAGTTAAGGTGGGATGTGATCCGAGACTACTTGAACCGAAAGTTACGGTACCGTTCATTTGGGCGGTTTCCAGTGGCCTCGCGAGACTTAGCGGTGCTGATGCCACATCAAATGCCGTGGGAAGTGGTGGAAAAGGCAGTGTGGGAAGTTGCACCATCTATCCTCCAATCAATGTATGTTTTCGATGTGTACGAGGGCAAAGGATTGCCCCCAGGTCGCAAATCGATTGCATTTCGTTTGCATTTTTACGATCCGCAACAGACGCTCCAGGAAAAAGACATCGACCAAGTTATGCAATCTATTATTCAAGCAGTGCAAAGTATCCATCATGTCGAAATCCGCAGATGATATTTATCGTCAACTCATCGACCAAATTACGAAAGTAGGAGAGCGGATTCGCCAACAAAGAGAACGGGTGCGTGCGCTCGAACAGCATATATCTCGCCTGCAACGAGAAAAAAAGCGCCTTGTAGAAGATAACGCCCGACTCCGAAGAGAAAACGATCGGTTAGCTGCCGAACTCATATATTTGCAGGCTGCAAGGACATTGTCCCGTGCCCAACGCAATGCCTTAAAGCGAAAATTGCAGGAGTACATCGCTACAATTGACCGATGCGTAGAGTTGTTGAAAAAGCCGCATCCGTGAACGAGCTTCCTTTCGAACGTACGGGGGCTTTTCCACGGAAAGTATATATTTCGATTGGCAAGGTAACCATGTGGGTGTTGGTTGCTAATAAGGCAGAAGAGAAGAAAGCCAAAAAGTTGCATGAGTGGATTGTTGGGCGTGTGGAAGATTGTAGAAGGCGCATGCCTTCGACAATATCCACCGAACAGATTATTTTGGCTGCCCTGATTGAAGTGGCCCATGAACTGAAAAACTTTCAGCATCAATATCAACAACAGTTAACGACCCTCTTAGAACGGGTGGAACGGCTGACATAGCGTAGTTTGTTGTAGCGGTTGATTGTAAGCAGTGTGCTACCTGCCCAAAAAAGAAAACCCATGAACCTAATCTTTATTGGTGCAGGAGCCATCGTCGGAATCCTTATTGGTTTTCTACTGGCTAAAATCATTCAAAGAAAGCACTACTCGGATCAGTTAGCCGAGATCGAAGCCCAACAAAAAGAGCTCGAACGCAAAGCCCGAGAAGTCGAAGATGCTGCCCGCCTCAAGGCCAAACAATACGCAAAAGAGAAAGATCTGGAGTTGAAGGAGAAATTCCTTCAAATGAAAGCACGCCTGGAAGGGCAACTGGTCGAACGCAACAAGAAAATTCAAGAACGGCTTCTGAAATTGAAAGACCTCGAGCAACGCTTACGGCGTGAACGAGAGGAGCTAACGAAAACTAAGCAACAATTGGATGAGCTTAGTCGTACGTTGTCGGCCGAACGAAACGAGTTGGAAAAACAAAAAGTCGATATTGAGACCCAACGGCAGGACCTGGAAAGCAAATTGGAAAAAATTGCCGGATATACCGTCGAGGAGGCACGCAACGAAATTATCGAAAAAGTGCGGGCAGAAGCGGAGCACCGTGCCCTGGTGAAGGCCCATGAGAAATTAGAAGAGATCCGACTAAATGCCCGTCAAGAAGCTATCAAGATCATATTGACAAGCATTAGTAGGCTGGCCACCGAAGCCACCATTGAAAATGTGGTGTCGGTGGTGCCGATTGACAGTGATGAAATCAAAGGACGCGTAATCGGCCGGGAAGGACGGAATATTCGCGTGTTTGAGGCAGCAACAGGTGTTGATCTTCTGATTGACGACTCACCAGGGGTGTTGGTGATCTCCAGTTTTAATCAATATCGCCGAGAAATTGCCCGTATTGCCCTTCAACGCCTTCTCAAGGATGGCCGGATTCATCCTGCCCGCATCGAAGAAGTAGTGGCCAAAACCCAAAAGGAATTGGATGACCGCATTATGGAAATTGGCCAACGTACCATTGTCGAATTGGGAATCCGAAAAATGCATCGCAAGCTGGTATGGTTAGTGGGGCGGATGCGTTTTCGTACTTCTTATGGACAAAACCTATTACATCATTCCCGTGAGGTAGCACGACTGTGTGCAACGATGGCATCGGAGTTAGGACTGGATCCTGCCAGTGCCAAACGGGCAGGGCTCCTTCACGATATTGGCAAGGTATCTGAAGAAGATCCCGACTTGTCGCACGCCTTGCTGGGAGCCAAGCTGGCTGAACGGTACGGGGAGTCGCCCGAGGTAGTCAATGCCATTGCTGCTCATCACGATGAAGTGGAAAAAACCACGCCGTTGGCACCTGTGGTTCAAATCTGTGATGCTATTTCTGGTGCCCGGCCGGGAGCCCGTCGTGAATCGTACGAATACTATATTCAGCGGCTAAAAGACCTTGAAAAAATTGCCGATTCGTTTGAAGGAGTTGAGAAAGCTTATGCCATTCATGCGGGCCGTGAAGTGCGGGTTATTGTTAAGAGCGACCGCGTATCCGACGCCGAAACCGAATCCCTCGCCCAGCGTATTGCCAAACAAGTAGAAGAAAAACTGATGTATCCCGGACAAGTGAAAGTAACCGTCATTCGGGAAAAACGGGCTGTTTCGGTAGCCCGATAGGCTATGGATGTTCCATTCTTGGATGTGCTAGTGGCGGGCTTATTGGTGTTTGCTTTTGGATATGGACTGCGTGCGGGCATGATTCGGGAATTGTTGGGATTGTTGGGGATTGCAGCGGGAATCTACCTGGCATTGCATTTGCATTACCAAGTAATGGTTCGGCTTTCTGAAGTTGCATGGTTGGATGGTCTTCGTGGGATTGTAGCTTATTTGCTGGTCTTTCTTGTTACTTTGGCAATGTTCCGATGGTTCGCTTGGCTATTAACTCGTTTATTCAACGTTGGTTCGATAGGGGCCATCAATCGGATGGGAGGGGGCATCCTGTCGCTACTGCAAATGGCGTTGGTATGCGGTGTGATTGGATGGGGACTGCGTCAGTATGACGTCCTTACAGAGGAGGACCTTCAACAATCAGAATTAACTCGACGGATCGTGCTTTTTGGGGAAGCGGTGATAGAATGGTTCGAATTCATGGAATATGATAGGAAACTCCAGCAGGTGTGGCAACAAGCCGCCGACTCGGTTCAAATCCAAATGTCTCGATGAGGGTGTTGTTGGCTTTATGGGTCCTATGGGGAATAGGCCACGTGGAAGCTCAGGTAACGATGCGCCCTCCAAGGTCGTTGTGGATGTTAGGTGCCGACCTTCATACGCGGGGTATGGGAGGTGTTGTTGAAATGTTTTGGCGCCGTAGATTTTCATCCAATGCCATTACCGCTTTTCGCTTGACGACATATAAGGACCCCCGAGAGGTCAAAATTTCCAACCAGTCCGTCAATCGGCAAACGCTTCCGTACGTATATGGCAAAGAGAATTACGTGGCATTGGTTACCCTCTCTTCTGGAATTCGGCGAATGATCGCTCGAGGAGATGATCCGATGAGTATTGCCATATCAGGAATATTTCAGGGGGGAGTGGTGTCGGCAATCCTCATTCCCGTTTATCTTGAGATTATTCATTACGATCCGGTAACTCGAGAAGTTTCCTATCAAGTGGAGCGTTACGATCCCCTTATTCACGTTGATCAACGCTTTATTGCGGGGGGCGTAAGTTGGACATATGGCCTTAAAGAGGCTTCTTGGATGCCTGGGCTGTACGGGCAGGCCGCCCTTCAGTTCGACCTCCCTACATATTGGACACTACACCTCGCAGCACGCATAGGTATTGACTTGTTGGCATTTCCTTCGGAATTGCCAGTTATGGCATATGTATCCAATGATCGCATTGTAGCTTTGCCTTTCCTTGGTATTCGATTATTCGAGCTTTAAAAAACGGCGAATGACCACTTCCTCAATGCAAAGAAAGCCCCCATGGTTGAAGGTCAAACTTCCAGTGGGGCCTACTTTCCGGAAAGTTTCAGCGATTGTTAGTCAATACAATCTACATACCATCTGTCGGAGTGGGAATTGCCCGAACATCGGAGAATGTTGGGGAGAAGGGACAGCCACGTTTATGATACTGGGTAATGTATGCACGCGCAGTTGCAATTTTTGTGCGGTGATCACAGGGCGTCCTACCGAACTGGACCGCGATGAGCCCCGTCGGATTGCCGAAGCCGTAGAACTGATGGGTATCAAGCACTGTGTGCTTACTTCTGTCAACCGAGACGAACTTGCCGATAAAGGAATGGGGATTTGGGCAGAAACAGTATATGCCATCAAAGAACGGACTCCCCACGTGACCATCGAAACGTTGATTCCCGACGTCAAAGGAGACTGGAAAGCTCTCCAACTCATTATCAATGCCCGCCCCGAGGTGATATCACACAACATGGAAACAGTTCGACCCCTCTACCGGAAAGTGCGTCCACAGGCAAAATATTACCGATCGTTGGAAGAGCTCGAACGCATCAGAAGTGCAGGAATTCGTACCAAATCGGGATTTATGGTAGGGTTGGGAGAAACCGAAGAGCAAGTGTTTGAACTCATGGCCGATTTGGATGAAGTGGGACTGGATGTGCTGACCATTGGCCAATATCTTCAGCCGACCCCTCGTCATTTGCCAGTAAAGCAATTCGTGCCACCCAACCAGTTTAACCGATATAAGGATTATGCCTATACTCATCATGACTTCGACTACGTTGAGTCCAGTCCGTTGGTGCGTTCTTCATATCATGCTGAGCGCCACGTATATCCCAATCCGAATCGCCCATCCCGCCACAATTGATAGCTCATGAATGCAGCAGACAAACGTCCCATCCGTCGTCTCCTTATCAGTCTTTACCATAAGGAGGTCTTAGACGAATGGGCACCATTCCTTCGCAATGCCAATATTGAGATATATTCCACGGGAGGTACGCTGAATCGGCTTCGGCATTTAGGGGTCCCTGCTGAAAGCATTGAAACACTGACTGGATATCCTGCCATTCTTGGGGGGCGGGTCAAGACCCTACATCCCCAGGTGATGGGGGCCGTGTTGATGGATGAGACCCTTCCTGAACATTGCCGGGATGCTGAGCGGTATGATCTTTCTTCGTTTGATGCGGTAGTCGTGGATTTATATCCTTTTCGGGAGGCGATCTGGTCAGAAAAATCTGAACAAGCCCTTCAGGAGCTAATAGATATTGGCGGCATTACACTGATTCGTGCTGCAGCGAAAAATTACCGCCGCGTGTGCGTCATTCCGCATCGCCAATGGTTCCCCTTTTTTAGGGAAGTATTGGAACGGCGCCCTGTGGCAACCACCGTTGCAGAACGTCGCATAATGGCAGGTCGGGCATTTGCTGTTTCCGCAACATACGACTTGGCCATATCTTCATATTTAAGCAATGGCGAATATCGAGGATGGATCGGGCAGCACCATCTACCTCATCTTCGATATGGTGAAAATCCTCATCAACAGGCTGGTTTTTATCGGGAAAGCCCCCTCCCTTGGGTCCAACATCATGGCAAGCCCCTTTCATACAACAACATCCTTGATCTTCATCATGCTATTAGTTTGCTTCATGAATGGACGGAAGTTCCTGCTTTTGCCGTGATCAAACATACGAATCCTTGTGGGATTGCTGTTGGTGATACGATTGAAGAAGCGGCCCGGAAAGCCCTGGAAGGTGATACTTTGTCAGCATTCGGTGGGATATTGGTGAGTAATCATCGGGTTACCGCTGGTGTGGCCCGATTGATCGGATCGATGTTTTTCGAAGTGATGTGGGCGCCTGATTACGATTCGGAGGCATTGGCGCTATTGTCGAGGAAAAAACGCATCATTTTGTCGGGTACTTTCCCCATGTGGCAGGACCGAGAAGAATTTCGGTCCGCCTTAGGGGGCATCCTATGGCAAGCATCTGACGTTCCGGTTGACGATTCTGACACCTGGAAAGTTGTTACCCAACACCATCCGTCAGATGATCAATTGAAGGAACTTATGTTTGCATGGAAGGTTGTCAAGCATCTTAAATCGAATGCCATTGCAGTGGTCCGAAGTCACATGCTAATTGGTGCGGGACATGGCCAGACTTCACGGGTGGATGCAGTAGAACATGCCCTTCTGAAAGCGCGTTCACGAGGGCATGTAACGTCGGGATCAGTGGCGGCTTCAGACGCTTTTTTTCCTTTTCCGGATGGCGTTGAACGATTGATTGATGAAGGCATCACTGCCATCATTCAACCCGGTGGGTCGATTCGGGATGCGGAAATCATCGAGGCATGCGACCGCCGGAATATTGCCATGATTTTTACGGGAAAACGCCATTTTCGGCACTAAACTAAATGAAAGTCAATGCGTTTTTGGGATTTTTTCGTGCAAGAATTGGCTATTGACTTAGGCACTGCCAATACGATTATCTTGAAAGAAGAGAAGATCGTGGTGGAAGAACCTTCAATTGTGGCCATCAATCGTCACTCTGGCAAACTGATTGCTTTGGGGCATCAGGCACTCCAGATGGAGGGACGAACCCACGACGACATCAAGACGATTCGTCCCTTGAAGGGGGGAGTAATTGCTGAACTGGAGGCTTCAGAAAAAATGCTACGTGGATTCATTCAAAAAATTAATCATAAGCATCGTCTTTTTTCCCCCTTCTTGAAGATGTTGATATGTGTTCCCTCAGGAATCACTGATGTAGAACGGAAGGCACTGAGGGAAGCGGCATTGAAAGCTGGCGGACGTGAAGTTCGCCTTATTTCCGAACCCATGGCAGCAGCAATAGGAATGGGGATTGACGTGCGTCAACCCCAGGGACATATGGTGGTCGATATTGGGGGAGGGACTAGTGATATTGCGGTGATTTCGTTGGGTGGAATTGTCATCGCACGTTCCATCAAAGTTGCAGGTGATGACTTCACACGCGATATTATCTCTTACATTCGCAATGAATATTCCTTGTTGATTGGAGAACGAACTGCCGAAAAGATCAAGGTGGCTGTGGGAAGTGTATTACCTCGTTTGGAGAACCCTCCAGACGACCTTGAAGTACTGGGTCGGGACTTGCGTAGTGGCGTTCCCAAGCCCATAATGATCAACTATTCGGAAGTAGCAAGGGCCATCAACGAATCCATTCAAAAACTGGAGGCAGCCATTCATCAGGTGTTGGAACATACTCCTCCCGAATTGGCAGCTGACATCTATCAAAACGGGATATACATCACAGGTGGGGGCTCTTTGTTGAGGGGGCTACCTGAACGAATTTCCAAACGTATAAGCCTGGACGTCCACATCGCCCAAGATCCGCTTCGGACTGTTGCCCGTGGTACTGCGGTTACTTTGAAAAATATTAAGGAGCTATATCACATCACCTCATGAGTCGCGGGCTGTGATCTCCTTTTGGCAATTCATTCTTCATCAGCGCTATTGGATAGTGTTGGTGGGATTGTGGGGGGTAGGATGGGTGTTGCTGTTGACCCGTGGACCACTTCACAAGATAGGTCATAACTGGTCGGTAAGCCTTCATCAGATTGTTAGTGCCCCTGCATGGTGGTGGCAACGGATGCGTCATTTGGAAGAAGAAAATCAGCGTTTGAAGCAACTATTGGAACGAAAGTTAGAGTCGGAGAGACAGTCGGTAATTAGTTATTCTGGGCTTTCGATTGTTCAGGTTCGATGGGATCCAATGCGGTTAATACTGGTGGGACGGTCCGATTCGTTGTCAGATCCTTTCCCGCTTCATCAAGGGGTATTAGGTCCCCGAGGGGGGGCTGTAGGTATTATTATGGCGGCCTCACCACCTTATTACTTCATCGAAACAATTTTTTCTAATCATTTCGAGTGGATTGTATCTCTTCATAACTTTTCAGCACCCGTGGATTGGAGATCAGCTGATCAGTTCCTTCAAATACGGGAAGTTCCTCAGTCGGTTCCCATTCACCGTGGAGACACTGTTTTTATTCATCCCCGGTTGGGTACTTTTCCTCCATACACGCCCATGGGGATTGTTTATACCATGCAAAGTCTGGGTGAACAGGGAACGGTTCAATTGACCATCAAACCAGTGGAAGATATAGCTCAGTTACGAACAGTGTTTGTCCCCCACATAAAAGATCAGGCACAAATTGACAGCCTTGTCTCGACCATGACGTTGATTGGACGCAACCAATGATGATTCATCTGTTGTTCGCCGCATTGCAATGGCTGGTCCTGAATCATTTCTTTGTCGGTGAAATAAAGGTGATTCCATTGATTTATTATCTTCCGTGGTTGGCGTGGTCTCACAATCGACGGGTACGTGATCTGGCAGGTATTGCGCTTGTGGCACTGGTGCAAGATTTGTTACTTTACACGCCAGGGGTGAATTGGTTATCCGCCCTTACTACCTTATTTGTATTTGATATGTTTCGTCCTCGTTTGCCTCATAAGGCCCTCCTGTTATTACTTCTCATTGGGAGTATTGCAGTGTATGCTCTGTTGATGTATACTTTTCAGGTGGGACCAGCTTTTGAGTGGGTGCAATGTGGGCGGTGGGTAGGATGGCAAATGGTGTTAGGAATTCCTGCGGGGGTGGGGGTGTGGCTGGCTTACCTGTTGTTCTCCAACAAGTCCGATCATGGATTTTCGGGCGCGTCATACTAAGGTTCTTATTGGCGGACTTGCGCTTCTGATACTGGCAAGGTTGACCTATCTCCAGTTGTATAGTGATGAGTATGCTGCCTTCTCAAGCCGAAACTTTTTACGTCTGGAAATATTATACCCTTTCCGAGGGGAAGTGTTTGCCAGGGATGGCAAGGTTTTGGCGACCAACCGTCAGTCGTTTCGCTTGATGGTCATACCATCGTTTTATCATGTGCCCTACTTAGACTCCATCCTTTCAATTTTGCATTTGACCCATCGTGAATGGCTACTTCGCCTTCAGAAAGCCAGAAGTTATTCTCGGATTTTGCCTTCAGAAATGGTGCGGGCAATATCGGATGAAGAAGCAGCACGTCTAGCGCCCTGGCTGGCTCATGGTCAAGGCTTATATTTGGAGTCCTATTGGCAAAGGCATTATCCCCATGCAGCAGCGTCCCATATTTTAGGTTATCTTAGTGAGGTCCCTCCCTCATTGCTTCGAAAAGACTCATTTTATATTCGGGGTGATGTCTATGGTGTGCGGGGAATTGAACGATTTTATGAGCGCCGACTTCGGGGGATTAAGGGACGCCGAAAAATCATTACTGATGTGTATGGACGGGTGGTGGGTGTTTATCCCGATGCGTCGTTCAACAGGGAGCCACGGGCTGGCCTTCCGCTATTGCTAACCATTGACCAGTCCTTACAAGAGTATGCTACCCGATTGTTGAAAGGGAAACGGGGCAGCTTGGTAGCATTGGATCCCCGTGGGGGCGAGGTGTTAGCCATGGTTAGCGTTCCCGGATATATAGCGGATTCCATGACTTGCCGGCGGCGATATTCGTATTTCCGACGGTTGATTGCCGATTCCTCGGCGCCTCTTTTCAACCGGGCGATAACGGCTTCTTATCCGCCAGGATCGACTATTAAACCCCTGTTGGCATTGATCGGTCTTCAGCAGGGTGTCATTACTCCTGCATGGAAAGTATCGTGTCGATATGGTTATTACAGTAAAGGGCTTCACGTAGGATGTCATGGTCATCCCTCGCCATTGGCTGTGAAAGATGCCATTCGCCACTCATGTAATGCCTTTTTTGTTGCACTCTTTTTAGAGTCGATGGAGCGCCTCGATACAACCCCTGATCGGGCATATGTTCGGTGGAGGGATCATTTGATGGACTTCGGGTTGGGGCGCCTCACGGGCATCGATTTGCCGAATGAACGGGGTGGATATCTTCCCGATACGGGCTATTTCAATCACTTTTATGGAGTAGGACAGTGGAAAGGATCGACCATTGCGTCGTTGGGAATCGGACAAGGTGAGCTATTGATGACCCCACTTCAGATGGCATGGGTGGCAGCTTTGTTGGCATCTCGTGGGAAATGTCCGCCCCCCCACCTCAATCAAGAACTGTTCGTATTGCCAAACGACGTCTCTCAACGCTATGCTGACACTACGGCTTGGGAAATCGTACAGGCAGGAATGAAAGAAGTGGTCCGACGGGGAACAGCACGATGGGTCCGCACTAACCGATTCGACATGGCGGGAAAAACAGGGACGGCCGAGAATCCCCATGGCAGAGATCATAGCCTTTTTATTGGATTTGCACCAGCCGACTCGCCCCGCATTGCAGTTGCCGTAGTTATTGAAAATGGCGGCTTTGGAGCATCAATTGCAGCGCCGATAGCTTCCCTTGTGATGGAGAAATATCTTTTCGATTCAGTGGAACGTCCTACCTTGGAGCGATATTGCATTGAATACGGAAAACCTCTTGAGTCCGCTCGTGAATAGTTACTTCAAAAGCAGTAGGTCCATTTATATTTGAAGTCTTTAACAGTTAAAGAAATTGTCATGAGTAGCCGTTCAAAGCCAGCACAAGGTGGATCCTTCCTGGTCATGAGTATCGAAGAGGGGATGCATTCGGTCTTTTTGCCCGAACGGATTGATGAAGAGATGCGAATGATTCGGGATATGACACGGGAGTTTCTTGAAAATGAGGTCATTCCACGCCTCGATGAAATAGATGAGCAGAAGCCGGGCTTGATGGAAAGTCTATTGGATAGTGCTGGAGAATTGGGATTGTTAGGGCTTTCAATCCCTGAAAAATATGGGGGATTTGGTCGTGACTTCAACACGGGCACAGTGGTTACCGAAGTTGTGGGTGAGGGTCATTCTTTTCCGGTAGCATTGTTGGCCCATACGGGGATTGGTACATTGCCTCTACTTTATTATGGTACTAATGCCCAAAAGGAAAAATATCTTCCGGGGCTGGCTTCTGGTGCCATAAAGGCAGCATATTGCCTGACAGAACCCACTGCTGGCTCGGATGCCCTATCAATTCGTGCGCGGGCAGATCGTTCAGACGACGGCGAACACTACCTTCTTAATGGGCAAAAGGTTTTCATCACCAATGCGGGCTTTGCAGATCTTTTCACGGTGTTTGCCAAAGTAGACGGAGAACACTTTACGGCTTTTCTGGTGGAGCGGAAATGGGAAGGAATCAGCTTCGGGCCGGAAGAGAAAAAAATGGGTATCAAGGGGTCGTCTACGCGCCAAGTGTTTTTCGAAAATTGTAAAGTGCCTGTGGAAAATATTTTGGGTGAAATTGGCAAAGGGCATCATATTGCCTTTAATATTTTAAACATCGGGCGATTCAAACTGGCGGCAGCATGTGTGGGGGCTGCAAAGCGTGCACTTCGCCATTCAGTAGAATATGCTCAGGAGCGAAAACAATTTGGAAAACGCTTAATGGATTTTGGGGCAATTCAGCATAAAATCGCTGAGCAAGCCTTGCGATTGCTTTTGTCTGAGTCGGCAACCTATCGCGTCAGTGGTTGGATTAACGACATGGAACATTACCTGATGGAACAAAACACCAATGAAACCCAGGCGTTATTTGGTGCTGTTCGAGAATATGCGGTAGAAAGTGCGATATTGAAGGTAGCTGCTTCGGAAATGCT
>CAYVLB010000042.1:0-10094 GCA_964452325.1 uncultured Sphingobacteriales bacterium
CAATCTGAGGATATTTGGCCAACAATGCCCGAATCACTTCCGCAGCAAAGTCATCGGAGCGATACCATTTGAGGCTTCCTTTCAATGCCTTGCCAATGGGTGTGCGTAACCCGTCGATGATGTATGCTTCTTGCATCGGAGTGCGTTAGTTACGGAGCGGTTTGCCAGTGGTAAGAATGCTCTGTAGCCGCTCTAATGTTTTGCGTTCTCCACATAGCGATAGAAACACTTCACGTTCAAGGTCGAGCAGGTATTGTTCACTAACGGTGGATGCACCTGAAAGTCCGCCACCGGTCATCACATACACCAATTTTTTGACCAGAAATTTGTCATATTCGGTAATCCATCCACCTTCGTAGAGGTTTTGAGCGGCTGCTACAATAGCTGCTTCGGCTCCTTGTCCTAATACCTTGATATCCTTTCGAATTGGCGGCGGGACATATCCATCATTGGCCAGGGTAAGCACCCATTCCTTGGCACGTCGTATCTGCAAGCGCGTATTCATCACGTATCGGTCTTGTCCACGTCGTAACAAGTATAGGTCAAAGGCTTCCTGGGCCGATTTAGACACTTTGGCTTGGGCAATGGTCAGGACAAAGTTCTGGAAATTTGGGAATTCGGGATCGCCTTCGTAGTAATTATCGGAAGCACGGAGCGTCATTTCTTTGGTACCGCCGCCGGCAGGAATTAATCCCGCCCCCAGCTCCACCAGCCCCATGTACAATTCGGCAGCCGCTATTACAGCGTCTGCATGCATGGAGATTTCTGCACCACCGCCCAGTGTCATACCATGTGGTGCTACCACCACAGGTACACGACTGGTCTTGATACGCATGGTGGTTTGTTGAAACTGGCGCACTGCCCAATCCAATTCATCCCACTCTTGTTCGGCCGCCATCATGAATATGAGCCCGACATTGGCACCGACCGAGAAATGTTCTGCATCAGTACCAATGACGACCCCTGCATGATTTTGTTCGGCCAGGTCAATGGCATGTTGAATAGCGGTCAGAATCTCGCCTCCAATGGCATTACGGTAAGTGTGAAGCTCAACGCCTAAGACGTCGTCTCCCAAGTCGACGATATGGGCACCTTCATTATGCCAGACGGTCTGCTCGCCGCGCAACACTTCAAAGACCAATGCATTTTCCCATTCGCCAACTGGCCGATACGTTTTTGAAGGGATATCGTAATAGTAGAGGCGGGAATGCTCAATGGTGTAGAAGTTCTTTTGGGCAGATAACATCTGTTCCACCCACTCGGGCGGTGCGGATTGCGCTTCGTTCATGGCATGGGCGATTGCGGACGTTCCCATTTTTTGCCATATCCTAAACGGCCCTTCTTGCCATGCAAAACCGGTTTCGAGCCCCAGATCGACACGGTAGAATACGTCGGAGATTTCAGGGATGCGGCGAGAAACATAGCCCAAAAAGCGGAGGAAGAAGCGCCGAATGAATTCTGCCCCTTTCCCTTCAGCATTCAAAATGAGGCGTTGGAGGCGGGTGGCAATCCCTTGTGCTTGTTGTTTGACGGCATCAATTTCAGGAAACTTGGGTTTGCGGCGCGGACGATAATCGCCACTTTCGATGTCGTATACCCAGATTTCTCGTTTTCCGTCTTTTCGGATCTTTTTATAGAATCCTTCACCCGACTTGGCTCCCAGTTTGCCAGTCTCCACCATTTTTCGAATAAAGTCCGGTACGCTAAATACTTCGCGTTCTTCGTCGTCGGGCAAGCGTTGGTAGAGGTCATCCATGACGCGCACGAGCGTATCGATGCCCACAATGTCTGCCGTACGGAAAGTTGCACTTTTCGGACGTCCCATAAGGGGGCCAGTCAAAGCGTCAATCTCTTCAATCGAAAGCCCCAATTCGTCCATTAGTTGAAAAGTAAGCCCCAAAGCATAAATACCTGTTCGATTGGCAATGAATGCAGGAGTGTCTTTACATAGCACGACTTCTTTGCCCAGGTAGGTGCTTCCAAAATGACGGACCCATTCCAGCACCTCGGGAAGCGTATTCGGTGCGGGAATGACTTCCAGTAGGCGAAGATAGCGTGGCGGATTGAAAAAATGTGTTCCGATGAAACGTTCGGCGAACCCCTCGGGCATCCCTTCACTGAGTAGATGAATAGGAATCCCGGAAGTATTGGTGGAGACCAGGGCATCCGACTTTTTGTCTTTGGCGATTCGCTCAAACAAGCGGCGCTTGATGTTGAGGTCTTCGATAATGGCTTCCAAAATCCAGTCCGCATCTCGAATATGATGCCAATCGTCTTCGAAATTGCCCAAATGAACCCGTTGGACGACCGATGGGTGAAATACGGGGGACGGATTTAACTGTAGCGCCCGCTGGAAATTATAGGTGACAATTCGATTGCGGACTTCTGGATGGTTTAATGTTAACCCCTTTTGGGCCTCTTCGGGCGTGAGCGTATGGGGTACGATATCTAAAAGATATACTTCAAAGCCTGCATTGGCAAAATGAAGCGCGATTTGTGAACCCATCACACCTGATCCCAACACCACAATCTTAGATGGAAGACGAAATGCCATGCAATTTGCGGTTATTACTCGATATGTTGTCTGTAATGTACGCTCAAAGATATAATAGATACCCAAATGGTTTTTTTGTTTTGTGGATAGTTTGGAGCAAGATTTCAAAACGTACAGTTCAGATATGAGGTTCGAATCTGTTTTGATGTTGAGGTGATCGTTTTTTTTCGGCATACCTTTGCACTTTTGAAAACAACCTCAAACTGCCATGGTCAATGTAACGGTTGTGGGTGCAGGTACGATGGGTAATGGGATTGCCCATGTCTTTGCGTTGAAAGGATTTTCCGTCACGTTAGTGGATGTGAATGCGTCGGTCCTGTCACGTGCGTTGGAAGTGATTTCCAGCAACCTTGATCGCATGCTTAAAAAACAGGCGATCTCCGAGGATGACAAGCATCAAACACTGCATCGAATTCATACGACCACCATTTTGCCGGAAGCGGTGGAAGCGGCCGATTTGGTGGTGGAAGCCGCTACCGAAAATTTTGCCATCAAAGCCGATATTTTCCGTACGATCGATCGGCATGCCCCGAAGGCAGCTTTGTTGGCTACCAACACTTCCTCCATCTCAATTACGCGTATTGCGGCGGTAACCCAACGTCCGCAGCAAGTGATTGGTATGCACTTTATGAATCCGGTGCCGGTGATGAAACTGGTGGAGGTCATTAATGGGTTGCGCACGGATGCGTTGGTAACGGATCGGATCGTAAGCATCACGAAAGAGTTGGGAAAAGTGCCAGTGGTGGTTAATGACTATCCTGGATTTGTGGCCAACCGCATTTTGATGCCCATGATCAACGAGGCTGTTTATGCTTTGTATGAAGGTGTGGCTGGAGTGGCAGAGATCGACACAGTGATGAAACTGGGGATGAACCATCCGATGGGTCCCCTTCGTTTGGCAGACTTTATTGGATTGGATGTGTGTTTGGCCATCTTGCGGGTGTTGTATGAGGGGCTGGGCCATCCCAAATATGCACCATCTCCCCTCCTGGTCAAGATGGTGGATGCTGGGCATCTCGGTGTCAAGAGTGGTCGTGGGTTCTACGATTACAGTGGCGGCGTGAAGAATCCGGTAGTAGCGCCCGAGTTTGCGTAATGGCCAAGCGGCAAGTGATTAATCTGACGTATTGTTAATTTGCACCTCCCAATTCGAATTTGAAATCATGGACCCGCGCATTCGAGAATTCGAGCAACAATTTCTCAGAGATGATCTGCCACCATTTGGGGCAGGTGATACGATTGTGGTGTACTATAAAATTAAGGAGGGGAATAAAGAACGTATTCAGCCGTTCGAAGGGATTGTGCTGCAGCGGCGGGGGCAGGGGGCTTCGGAAACGGTAACAGTTCGCAAAATTTCTCATGGTGTGGGGGTCGAACGTATATTCCCCATTCATTCTCCTCTGATTGATAAGATCGTGGTCAAGCAACATGGAAAGGTGCGGCGGGCACGGATCTTTTATGTTCGAAACATCAAAGGAAAAATCAAGATTCGGACGCATCCCAACAAATACGGCAAAAGTGCAGAATCTTAGTATTCGGCCTTATTGCTTTACTAAACAGGATTTTGTGGGTCTGGGGATGCTAGCTTGCGCTCTCTAAAAAAAAGACCTCCTATTCCGTTGTGGGATTCGGCTCGACGGATGCTTCGGGGCATCCAATTTCGATATCATCGGCCGGTTCGGAATCTGTTAGCGGTATTGAGTTTTGCGGTTTCTGTTTTCGGGATCGGATTTATCGGATATTATTATGGGTTTTCACATCCTGACTTATCGCCCCGCTTTTTTTTGGCGGTCATTAAGGGGTTGTTGTTCTTTTTTGTGCTTAATTACCTTATCCGATGGCTGTTTGCACATGACAAGTGGCGTTTTATTACCGATCGATGGTTCGACGGTCTCCTTACATTGGTGTTTATTTACGATCTGATCAGCTTATATTGGCTGGGAGTGCCGTTGTTGCAGTCGGTGTTTGAATATTTTGGCATCAAAGCGTTCACGCCCCTTTATGTGTTGTTTATCAACTTGTATCTTCTGTTTTTCATTGGTAGTGAATTTGTGCGGTTTAGCACATACTTGCCCCGGCTTAAGGTATCTCCGCCGCTGCTGTTGTTGCTTTCGTTTGTCATATTGATTTTGGGTGGGACGGGGCTGCTGATGTTGCCAGAGATGACCGTACCCCCTGGCAGCATGCCGTTCATTGATGCCTTATTTACTGCCACGAGTGCCAGTTGTGTAACGGGTTTGATCGTTGTCGATACTGCCACCTACTTTACCTTCAAGGGGCAGTTGGTATTGCTCATGTTGATGCAGGTTGGCGGTATTAGTATTATTTCGTTTGCTTTCTTTTTCGCCTCTATGAGTCGGTCACAACTGGGATTGGCCCATCAGCTGTCCATCAAGGAGATACTCAATTTGCCCACCATGCGTATGACCCAGCAAATTCTTCGGAAAGTAGTGTTGGTGACATTGAGTATCGAACTGGTGTCGGCCCTGTTGATTTATGGAATTGTTTCGGGCATGCGATTGGATGTATCCCATCCGATGTTCTTTTCCCTCTTTCATGGGGTATCGGCTTTTTGTAATGCTGGATTTTCCACCCTCACAGATGGCCTTTCCCATGAAACAGTCCAGCATGTATATGTACTTCACTTAGTCATTGCTGCCACAGTAGTGGTGGGCGGCATTGGCTTTTGGACGTTGCTGGATGTTGGCAGCCCCTCCAGGATTCGTGATCGCATTCGGTATCCTTGGAAAACGTGGGATGTCAATACGAAGGTAGCAATAGGGACATCGGCCATACTTATTGCATTGGGTACCATTGTTTTTTGGTTGGCAGAGCGGAATCGTACCTTGGCAGATTTGGATCCGATGGCACAACTTACCACGGCGTTGTTTCAGTCGATTACTACCCGAACGGCAGGTTTTAGTACTGTTGAGTTTTCCCAACTCTCCAGTCCGTTTCTGCTCCTAACACTTTTTTTGATGTTTATTGGGGCTTCTTCTGGATCTACGGGAGGAGGGATTAAAACTTCTACCTTCTGGGTAGCCCTCATTACGGTGTTCTCCTACATTCGGGGGAAGCGACAGGTGGAGATCGATCGGTATGGTTTATCGGTTGCCCAGATTAACCGAGCATTTGCGATTCTGTTGTTTGGGTTAGGATTTGTGATGACTGCTACTTTTGTTTTGAGTTTTACCGAGCCCGATCACTCATTGGTAGAATTATTGTTTGAGGAAGTGAGTGCTTTTTGTACGGTGGGCCTGACTTTGGGCATTACTCCCGAGTTGTCGGTGGTCGGCAAAGGAGTAATCATTATTTCGATGTTGGTAGGTCGGGTAGGGATTTTGTCGTTTGCGGTGTTGTTAATGACCCCGCGTCGGCCAGTATCACGGACATTACCTGCCGCCCCTTTGATTATTGGATAGGGCCTGTGAGCGGAATTTATATGCCAAGGGAACGAACCGCTATTTTCGCCCCGTTTTTGTAATTAAATTTTTTGGCACCTATGCCCAAGCTTTCATTCTATAAGTTTGACCTTCCCCCTCGCTTGATTGCTCAAGAGCCGGAAGAGTTCCGTGATGAATGCAAACTAATGGTGGTTCATCGAGACTCTGGCAAAATCGAACACCGGAAGTTTAAGCATATCGTAGAATACCTTGCTTCCCATGATGTAGTGGTTGCTAACAACTCGAAAGTATTTAAAGCCCGACTTCGTGGTCATAAGGAAAAAACCAATGCTGAAGTCAGTATCATATTGATGCGGGAGATTGATCCGGAGGAATATATTTGGGATACTATTGTGGAACCAGCCCGCAAGATTCGAACGGGCAATAAGCTATTCTTTGGTGATCCTGCTTCTGAGGACCTCAAACTCGAAGCTGAAGTTATCGATAACACCACTTCGCGGGGACGAACTGTCCAGTTCCTCTACGAAGGTAACCGTGATGAATTCTATGCATTGATCGACAAAATTGGTGAAATCCCCATTCCATATTATATTCAACGGCGTCCCAATGAAATTGATGAAGTATACTTCCATACCATATTTGCCAAATATCCTGCAGCGATTGTACCGCCTGCGGCAGGGTTTCACATTAGCAGGGAGACCCTCAAATGGTTTAATATCAAAGATATTCATTTTACGGAAGTGACCCTCCATATGGGAATTGGTGTGTATCGGCGGATTGAGGTTGAGAACCTTATCAAACACACCCTGGATGCTGAATGGTTTTACATGCCTGCTGAAACTGCCAGGCACATCAACGAAGCCAAACGAATGAAGCGCCAGGTGATGGCAGTGGGTATTTCGACGTGGCGGGCCATTGAGGCTTCTTTGTCGGCTGATAATTTGGTTATCGAACGACAGGGATGGACGGACCGCTTTTTCTTCCCACCGTATGAGTCGTCAGTGGTCACTTCTTTGGTCACCAATTTCCATTTTCCCCAGACCCCGTTTTTCATCATGGCTGCCACATTTGGCGGACGGAACCTCATCAAAAAGGCATATCAGGAGGCGATCAAGAAAAAGTATCGGTTTGGCGACTATGGAGATGCCATGTTGATCCTTTAATGTCCTTACATGAGATGAGCCGGCATCTGGTGTTGGTGGCAGGAGGGCAGGGTCAACGCTTACGTGCCAGCCGTCCTAAACAATTTCTTCAACTTCAGGGACGTACTCTGATTGAATGGGCTTTGACGCCGTTTGTCAGGGAGGGGATTGATTTGGCTGTTGTGGTGCTGCCGTGCGACGCAAATAGTCAATGGAAAGATCGAATCATGCGCTGTTTTCCACACACCCATTTCCAATTTGCCCAAGCAGGACCCCAGCGTTTTTTTTCGGGACAGGATGGCTTGGACGGCGGAGGCGATGTCGATGATTCTGATTTGGTGGCGATTCATGATGCTGCACGCCCTTTCTTAACGGCAACCATGCTGCGGCGGGGATGGGAAGTTGCAAAGGCCTCTGGGACAGCGGTTCCCCTCATTGCACCTACCGACTCCGTTCGAATTCGACAACTTCATCAATGGCGCACCTTGCCCCGTGAAACGGTGCGATGCGTACAAACGCCCCAAATATTCCGATGGGATATCCTGCGCCGTGCTTATCAACAGGACTACCGGGCCGAATTTACCGATGATGCCACCGTTGTAGAAGCTGCCCTCTTTCCTTTAGCGTATTACGAAGGTGACCCCCTTAACTTCAAAGTCACAACGCCGGCTGATTGGCACCTTGCCCAAGCGGTGGCACTTCATAAGAAGTCGGATTAGGGATTGCCCTTCATATCGTCCAGTGCAATGTGATATGCCGGTCGGCTCACACGGCTGATATACTTAGCTAGGCGAAATACTTGCTCCACATAGCCATATTCGTTATCGTACCATACGTACACGGTAGCTGACTTATAGGCAGGTTGGGCGATGGTTGCAGCGCCATCAACGATGCTGGCGTATGGAGAGCCGACAACATCCGATGAGACGAGCTCCCGCGAGCTCGAATATTCAATTTGTTCTGCTAATGGTCCCTGAATCGAGGCCCGACGTAATACATTGTTGATCGTACTGGCATCCACTTCCCGATGGAACCTTAGGTGGAGAATAGCCAATGAACCGTCCGGAGTGGGGACCCTGACCGCATTGCCTGTAAGTTTGCCTTTAAGGTGGGGAAGGGCTTTGGCTACGGCTTTGCCTGCTCCCGTTTCAGTGATGACCATGTTAAGTGGTGCTGCCCGCCCACGACGGTATTTTTTATGGAAGTTATCAAGCAGGTTCTGATCGTTGGTGTAGGAGTGAATGGTTTCGATATGGCCGTGAACGATTTCAAAGTGATCATCCAGCACTTTCAGCACAGGTACAATTGCATTTGTGGTGCAGGAAGCAGCGGTGACCAATCGCTGGCGATCCTCAAGGATCCTGTGATTAACTCCGAAAACAATGTTGGGCAAGCCCCCTTTCCCGGGGGCGGTGAGGAGTACTTTATGAACGCCCTTGGCGTGAAGGTGCTGCCCCAAGCCCTTTTCGTCCCGCCAAGCACCGGTGCTGTCAATAATTAAGGCGTTTTGGATGCCGTATTGGGTGTAGTCTAACTGGTCAGGAGTGCCGTTGTGGGCGATAAACCGAATACGTTGTCCATTGACGATCAGCGACATGGTGGCGGGGTCGACCTCTACGATGCCATAAAAAGGCCCGTGAATGGAGTCATTCCGCAATAGCTCTGCCCGTTTGGCCAGTTGTTCAGCATCTATTTTGCGCACGACCACTGCCCGTAAGATCAGCTGTTTGCCAATCCCGGTGCTTTTAATCATTTTACGCGCAATAAGGCGTCCGATCCGTCCAAAACCGTATAAAACCACGTCTTTCTCTTTGAGGGCTTGCTGGCTTTTGATGAGCTTGTCCAGTGTTCGCTCAAGGAATGCTTCCAGTGATGGATAGTCTTTTTGTTGTTTTTTCCATTCGATGCCCAGCCGTCCGATTCCGATTTTCGACATCGGTAGGTTCATCCGTTGGAGTGTCCGAGCAATCGCCAACGAATCTTCCACAGTGAGGGTAACTTCGCTGATGTCGCGCGACAACTTGTGATAGCGAATCACCATGTGAAGTGGCGTATCTTTTAGGCTCCGACGGAATAAGAACAGCTCAACGCCTTGGTTCAGCCATAAGTCGTATACTACGCCTAACAACTCGGCAGCTGCGCGCTCTTGGGCTAGCCATTTCTGGTAGCTACTTCCCATCGACCTGTTCATTGCTTGGTGTTTATTGTTTGCTTGTTAGAGTATTTCTGATAGTGGAAATGTGCGCTCCACATCGAATCCTTTCGCAGTACGTTTAATGGTAGCGCACTCATGAACTGGATCGTGCTCGAAAAACAGAATGGCATCGTGGGCCATCGCGTATTCCAGTATATTAATCTTTTCTTCAAACGTTTTGAGGGGGCGGATATCATATGCCATGATGTAAGGAATTTTGACATGGGCTGCTGAAGGGATAAGATCGGCCATGTAGATGATGGTTTGACTGCGATAATGAATTATAGGTAATATCATTCCGTCGGTGTGGCCGTTAAGTAGGCGGAAGGTAACACCCGGGAAGATTTCCGTCGGTGTATCTAAAAAGGTGGTGGGATTGAGGTCGGGGATGGGGTCGATATTTTCTGGCAGAAAAGACGCTTTTTCTCGAGGGTTGGGGTGGTGTGCAGATTCCCACTGGGCACGACTCATCCATACGTGCGCGTTGGGAAAGGTTGCCACATATCCGGTTTGGTGTTCATTCCATCGAATCGTCCCACCGCAATGGTCAAAGTGGAGGTGCGTGAGCAGGTGATCTGTGATGTCTTCACGACAAAATCCGTGTTGGTGAAGGGAATTCTCCAACGAGTCATCACCATGGAGGTAATAAAAACGCAAAAAACGTTGATCTTGTTTGTCGCCAATGCCACTATCAATAAGTAATGTCCGATCTCCTTCGGAGATCAGGAGGCTACGCATGGACCATCGGCACATGTTGTTTTCGTCGGCAGGATTCAGTCGGTTCCAAATTGACTATGGCA
>CAYVLB010000042.1:10104-15582 GCA_964452325.1 uncultured Sphingobacteriales bacterium
GGCACTACGCCAAACATGGCGCCACCGTCAAGTTTGAAATATCCGGTATTGACTACAAAGAGCTCCATGACTTTTTATTCGGATTCAACGAAACAACATACATTGATGTGGCGTGCAGCATGCGCATCATCTAATCGGCGGGTGGGTGTGGTGTGGGGGGCTTTTTTTACCACTTCCGGTGTTTGATGGGCTTCTTCAACGATTCGACGAATTGCTTTGATGAATTGGTCTAGCCGTTCACGGGGTTCTGTTTCTGTGGGTTCAATCATCAGTGCTTCCGGAACGATCAGGGGAAAATAAATGGTGGGTGGATGTACTCCGTAGTCGATCAGGCGCTTGGCAATATCGAAGGTTGTGATTCCCGTAGCTTTTTTGAGGGATTGGGCAGACAACACGCATTCATGCATTACCGAGGGGGTAGGATACATCACATCCAATACCTCCCGCAGGTGATGGTACAAGTAATTGGCATTGACAATGGCATGTTGGGTTACTTCTGCTAATCCATCCCCGCCGTGATACCAGATGTAAGCCAATGCCCGAATCATCATGCCCACGTTTCCGTAAAATCCGTGAAGATCTCCGATGGAATGGGACGGCCGTTTCAGTGAATATCCGTCTGGCGAAGTGGTAACAATATATCCAGGCAAGAACTCTGACAATGCAGACCGGACTGCGACTGGGCCCGATCCGGGTCCGCCGCCCCCGTGGGGCGTTGAAAATGTTTTATGGAGGTTAAAGTGCATGAGGTCAAAGCCCATGTGGGCAGGTTTGGCCAGTCCCATCAGTGCATTCATGTTGGCGCCATCCATGTATACCAGTCCTCCCACTTGGTGCACCAATCGGCAGATCTCTTGGATGTGTTCTTCGAAAATGCCCAGCGTGTTGGGATTAGTAATCATCATACCCGCGGTTCGATCGCTGAGCTTTCCTTGCAAATCCTCGAGGTCAATTTGACCTTGTGCATTTGAGCGAACACTTACCGCCCGAAATCCAGCCAGCGAAGCAGTGGCAGGGTTGGTCCCATGTGCTGAATCGGGGATAAGTACCTCTTGGCGTTGATTCAATTCTCCCCGCTGCCGGTGGTACTCCCGAATGATGAGAATTCCAGCTAATTCTCCTTGAGCCCCTGCTGCGGGTTGCAACGATACCGCATCCAATCCTGAGATGGCTTTTAATGCTTCTTGAAGATGGTACATTACTGCCAATATCCCTTGAGCATCTGAAAGGTCTTGAAAGGGATGTAGGCGCGTAAATCCCGGCAACGATGCTACTTCCTCATTGATCTTGGGATTATATTTCATCGTACACGACCCCAACGGATAAAATCCCAAATCTACATGAAAGTTGTGGCGAGAGAGCCGTATAAAATGGCGTACTACTTCGTTTTCCGACATTTCCGGCAAAGGCACCTCATGGCTACGCAAATAGGTGCCAACTTCCGACGTATCTAAGGGGACATCCAATGGCGGTAGCGAATAGGCGCTGCGCCCCGGTAGCGACTTTTCATAGATGAGCGGTTCGGTCATTGGCTTGTATGGATTAATTGGATTTGCGAAGTTTGTAAAGATACATTTGAATGGTGTTTTCCAGGCCAAAATATAGTGCATCGCATATCAGGGCATGCCCAATGGACACCTCCGCCAACTGCGGCAGGTGTTCGGCAAGGTATGCCACATTTTCGAGGTTGAGATCATGACCTGCATTGATGCCGAGGCCTAATTTTAAGGCAATTTGGGCGGATTCGATATATGGCTGGATTGCCGCTCGGGGCGACTGATGATATCGTTGGGCATATGGACCGGTAAACAATTCAACGCGGTCAGCCCCTACGTCAGCTGCCCCTTCCACCATCTTGGGGTCCGGATCGATAAACAAGGATACCCGAATCCCCCGCTTATGCAACCGTTCCGTGATCTTTGCCAAAAACGCTGCATGCTTTATCGTGTCCCATCCATGGTCGGAAGTCAGGGCATCGGGCGGATCAGGCACCAACGTCACCTGCGTTGGCACTACGGATTCTACCAATTCCAAGAAGCGGTCTGAAGGATACCCCTCCACATTGAGCTCAGTCGTTACGATCTTTCGAACGGCTCGTACGTCTTCGTAGCGAATGTGGCGTTCGTCAGGGCGGGGATGTACTGTAATCCCATCCGCCCCAAAACGCTCGCAGTCCCGCGCCACTTGCACTACATTTGGTATATTACTGCCCCGCGAGTTGCGCAACAGTGCTACCTTATTTATGTTAACGCTGAGGCGAATCATCGCTCCCTTCCTACTGGGGTGGCAAAATTACGGGTCTTGTTCCTGCTTTTACACGTGGCTTAGGGCTTGTTTGAAGTCATTGATCAGGTCTTCTGCAGATTCAATTCCGACCGAGAGCCGAATCATATCATCCCTAATACCTGCTTCTTTTCGCTCCTCACGTGAAAGGCCTGCATGGGTCATCGAAGCCGGATGTTGGATAAGGGTTTCAATGCCTCCCAACGACACTGCTAGCATTGCCACTTTTACGTTGTTGAGCATCTGAACGGCAGCCTCATATCCTCCTTTAAGGCCAAAACTCATCAGCATGCCTGGACCCCGCATCTGACGCTTAACTAATGAACGGCCCGGAAAAGAGGCCAGACCTGGATAACGAACCCATGCCACTTTCGAATGCTGTTCTAAAAATTCGGCAATTCGCATGGCATTTTCCTGAGCCCGATCAATACGTAACGAAAGGGTTTTGACCCCGCGATCAATCAGAAACGCCATATGAGGATCCATGCTGGGCCCCAACAATTTCATCACCTCCCGAATTCGACGCATTAAATCTTCATCATTAACCACGACCGCCCCTGCTACCACATCCGCATGACCGTTAATCGACTTCGTTAGCGAGTGAACCACAATGTCAGCGCCTAGCAATAAGGGATTCTGAAGGTATGGACTACAGAAGGTGTTGTCTACCGCCAATAAGGCATTTCCCTGATGGGCTATTGCCGACAATGCCGAAATGTCCGACACATCCATGGTCGGATTCGCTGGTGTTTCAATAAAAATTAAGCGAGTATTGGGGCGCATATGACGGGCTACCTCATCAACCTTGGTGGTATCTACAAAGTCATATTCGATGCCCCATCCTGCAAACAACTGTTCGATAACCAATCGTGTCGGACCATATAAGGCCCGCCCCCCAATCATATGATCCCCTTGCTTCAAAAGGCTGGCAAATACGGTACTTACCGCCCCCATCCCCGAAGAAAAGGCAATTCCATGGCTTCCCCCTTCCAGCATAGCCAATTTGTGCTCCAATGCTTGTACGGTCGGGTTTCCCAGACGGGTATATGCAAAACCTTCCCGTTCTCCCTTAAACAGAGATGCCCCTTCCCCAACCGAAGAAAAACGAAATGTGGATGCCTGATACACCGGAACTACCACGCTGCCATATGGATCGTCTATTGCCCCAGCATGAACCGCACGAGTAGAGAACCCCCAATCCTTGGAAGATGCATTCATTGAATGATGTATTTTAGCTAAAACTATGTGGCAAAATAACGCCACCCAACCGCAATGCCGAATCCAGTGGCCATTTTGTTTAACCATGGTTTCCTGAAAAAGAAAAAAAGTTTATATTGGACCCTGCAAAAAATCAAAATCGCATGACAATGATGGATGTGCTAAAAGACCGCAATGGTAGCCGCTGGGCGGCAATTATGATGCTTGTGGTGGGCATTGGGTGGATGACAAAACACGCGAATGTCCACGCACAAACCTATTGTATTCCCACCTATACTAACTCGTGTACATCGGGTGACGCCGTGGATAGCATTCGCATAGAGCAAGGGGGGAGCATAGTGTATTTCACCTCCGCTTCGGGATGTGATAATGGCGCCAATAATTACGTATTCCGAACGGCACCCGGCGATACCATTATGCTCACCAAGGGCGTTTCTTACGACTTCATTGCGGTGGCAGATTTTTATGATCAATATTTTGCGCTGTGGATTGATGCCAATAGCAATGGGTGGGACGCCACAGATTTTATTGACTCTTCGAATTCACGTATTTCTTCCTGGACCACCACCTTTGTAGCACCTGTCGGATCGGGAATGTCTAACTATGATACGGTGCGCCTGCGCATACGGTCTTCTTATAGCGGTCCCCTTAGTCGGGCAGATACCTGCAGTAGCCAAAGTTGGGGGGAAACCGAAGACTACGTACTTATTCTAATGCCGCCGCCGCCGAAAGAGGTTGGCGTGTCAATGGTGGACAGCCCGACGTGGGGTTGTGGGCTGGGGACTAATGAGCCCATATGGATTACAGTGTATAACTATGGCGATACCCTTTCAGCGGGGACGTGGATTCCTTACACGGTGGTGGTGGACGGTGGTACGCCATGTACAGACTCCATACAGCTGGCATCGGACCTTGCTTTGGGAACAGATACAACTTTCAACACCGGATGTACGGGCGATTTTAGCAGTGCGGGATGGCATAATGTGGAGGCGTGGACGTTCCTTTCAGGCGATGCAGATAATTCAAATGATACGAACAGTACCCAAATACTTTCCATTCAGAGGGTGACTTCGTTTCCATATACCGAGAGCTTTGAGAGCGGTCCTGCAGGATGGCGGTTGTGGTGGGTCAGTGGAGCTAATCATACTTTTGAGTTGGGTAACCTCAGTGCGTCACCAACTCCCGGAACAATTGATACTGCTGCCCATGGTGTAATGGCATGGGAAACGGATACGGACGGTACCTATGCGAACAATCAGCAAGATTGGGTCGAAAGCCCGTGTTTTGATTTTACAAGCTTTACTAACCCGGTCAAAATTACGGTCTCGGTATGGTGGGATAGCGAAAATAGTTTTGATGGTGCAGCGTTGGACACAACAGTAGGTCGCGCAGGTTGGGGTCGTGTAGGTCAGCAAGGTGATCCGAATAATTGGTATAATGATAATACCATAAGTGGGTTAGGTTGGACGGGTAATCAACATGGCTGGACGGGTACAGGAACGAATGGTAGTGGTGGATGGGTAGATGCGTCTTATGTATTGCCAGCTTTGGCAGGACGTAGTGATGTGCAGTTCCGATTTGTATTCGGGTCCGATGGGTCTGTCAACTCGGGCGATGGGTTTGCTTTTGATTACGTGCGCATTGATGAGGTTCAGACTGATGTAGGTGTGAGTGCGATTAATGCTCCGGTTACGGGTTGTGGTCTGACCAGCAGCGAGCCGGTGGAGTTTGTGATTACGAACTATGGTACGCTGTTGTCTTCGGGCACTTGGATTCCTTACGAGGTGATTTTGGATGCTGCGACGGTGTGTACGGATTCTGTTTTGTTGGGAGCGGATTTGTCCAGTGGTTCGACGTTGACGGTGACGGCTCCTGCGTCGTGTAATGTGAATGTGGGGACGGCGGGTACGACGTATACATTGGATGTGAAGACGACGTTGGCGGGCGATGTGGATAATACGAATGATATGTGGACGG
>CAYVLB010000043.1:0-15556 GCA_964452325.1 uncultured Sphingobacteriales bacterium
AGCCGGTCGCTCCACGTCACCGCCACAGCCACATCTCCCGGCTTCGCACTCATCCCTGGTACGTTAGTACAGGGGCATGCACTTTATCAATGGCCCGACTCGGCAGTAGTGGTCTCTCCTTCCGCTGTCCTATGGACCGGCGACGAAAGCTGGATATATGTGCGAACTGGCCCCGAATCATTTGCCATCCGAAAAGTACATACGCCTGCCCGGGCACAGGAAGGATATATCATCACCCACGGGTTGAATCCCGGCGAAGAATATGTTGCTGAGGCTGCCTTTCGCGTCGACGCAGCTGCCCAGTTGGCAGGGAAGCCTTCGATGTTGGGAGGGACTCCCACCAAACATCATCATCACTAACTTATTGCCTACTCTTTTTCCCCAACCATTTAGAAATTCTGCCATACGCTATCGCGAGTTAGAGCTATTTGTTTACATTTGCAATGTAGCTTAGCAAGTGTATTCATAGCGTATGAAGTTGCTGGAACGGTTAGTGTGGATTGCTAGCACCGCTGCGGTGATGAGAGTGCAAGCTGTGCCTACACACAACGACAGTGAATTTTCATATTCCCCAAGCATATTGACTGAACTGGCAGTATTGGATCAAGCCGATGCCTATCTTAAAAAAGAAAAAACGGCCTCAGAAGCCCACCTACGATCGCAAGGAGTGCTCAAGCCAGAAATAACACTAACACCATGGACCCCCGAAGATGATGAACCACCATTAGGTATACCATCCTTCATATGGGGATGCTGTTTCAATTTCCTAGGCGTGGTGTTGGTGTATATCATGACTGACGAAAACAACAAAGAAACCAAAAGGGCTTTCTGGGGATGCGTCGTCGGCAGTACTACTTGCATCGTAGGGAGTTTGCTTTATTGGCTGCTCATGTTGGGGATAGTCGTAATATAACCCAGAAGATGTTATCCATGTGAAACGCATCAACTAATAAATATGTCAATCATGAAACAGTTATTGCTAGTAGGATTCGCAATGGCCTTGAGTATTGCTACCCCTACAATGCTTCGGGCCGAAGCCTCTGAATTTGTGTACGACAAAGTGAAAGTCAACAAGGAACTGGCAATACTCAATGCTGCCGATGCCTATCTTACATCACATCAAGCCACAGTAGCGGAGCTCCGAAACAAGGGGATATTGCCCGATGATGTAGCCCTTACGTGGAGCCCGGATGATGCCACTCCCCCCTTGGGAATCCCATCAGTCGTATGGGGATTCTGTTTCGGAATCTTAGGTGTACTCCTGGTCTACGTAATGACTGATCAAAGCAAGGAAGAGACCAAAAAAGCGTTCTATGGGTGTGTAGCAGGAGCGATATTTTGGGTAATATTGAATGTGATTTTCAACGTCATTTTATAACCCGATACAAGGATAGTTCTTTTCAAGCCCGTTGCCACGTGGTAGCGGGCTTTTCTTTCAAAAAAACATTATTTTGCCCCATTGCAGAAGGGTCGTACAATGCGTATCACCGAAAGCTATATCCGAAACATCAACCTCAAAAGCATCCGTGCTCCCCGAGGGCCCCAGCTCAGCTGTAAGGGATGGCCCCAAGAAGCCGCCCTTCGAATGTTACTTAACAATTTGGATCCCGAGGTAGCCGAGAAACCAGAGGAGCTCATTGTTTATGGCGGTAGTGGCAAGGCCGCCCGCGATAAAGAGGCCCTACAAAATATCCTTCGTGCGTTGATCCAACTTGATGAAGACGAAACACTCCTCATTCAATCCGGAAAACCGGTCGGCATCCTCCAAACGCATCCATGGGCACCAAGGGTGCTTATCTCTAACTCGATGTTGGTGCCCAAATGGGCAAACTTCCAGTATTTCAAAGAATTAGAAGACAAGGGCCTGATTATGTATGGCCAGATGACCGCCGGATCATGGATATACATCGGAACACAGGGGATTGTTCAAGGAACTTACGAAACCTTTGCCGCTGCTGCCCAAAAACACTTTGGAACCCCATCACTCAAGGGCAGATTAGTAGTAACCGCCGGTTTGGGAGGTATGGGAGGTGCACAACCGTTAGCGGTAACCATGAATGAAGGAGTAGCACTTATCGCTGAAGCTGAACAATGGCGAATCGACAAACGCCTCGAAACCCAATACCTCGACCTAGCTTTTGACACCATCGAAGAAGCTGTCAATGCTGCCCTCCAGGCCAAATCAAAAGGTGAAGCAGTATCCATTGCTGTCCGAACCAATGCTGTTGATCTGCTTCAATATCTGGTTGATCATCAAATCACCCCTGACCTGCTCACTGACCAAACCAGCGCCCACGACCCCCTTAACGGCTATTTCCCATATCAAATCACCGTAGAGGAAGCATTAGAACTTCGCAAATCCCATCCCCAACGGCATATCCAGTTGGCCCTCGAAAGCATGGCACAACACGTCCGGCTGATGCTCGAGCTCCAACAACGGGGCGCCCACACGTTCGACTATGGCAACAACATTCGTGGACAAGCACATACCCAAGGCGTTGAAAACGCTTTCGACTTTCCTGGATTTGTGCCCGCCTACGTTCGTCCGCTTTTTTGCGAAGGCAAGGGGCCCTTCCGATGGGCCGCATTATCCGGTAATCCGCATGATATTAAAGTAACCGATGATATTCTCCGAGAATTGTTTCCCGAAAACCAAGCGTTAATGCGATGGCTCGACTTAGCCGAAGAACGCATTGCCTATCAAGGCTTACCCGCTCGCATTTGCTGGCTTGGCCAAGGAGAACGCGAGAAAGCAGGACTCGCTTTCAATCAGGCCGTGCGTCAGAAGCGAATCTCCGCCCCAATCGTCATCGGACGGGACCATCTTGACACCGGATCCGTCGCCTCCCCTTACCGGGAAACAGAAGCCATGAAAGACGGATCAGATGCTATCGCCGATTGGCCAATCCTCAATGCATTGACCAATACCGCTAGTGGGGCCACATGGGTATCATTTCATCACGGAGGCGGTGTCGGAATCGGCTACTCCCTCCATGCTGGAATGGTGGTGGTGGCAGATGGCACCGAACTGACAGACCGAAAGCTCCAACGCCTTCTGCGCAACGACCCCGGCCTCGGCGTAATCCGACATGCCGATGCCGGCTATTCCCTTGCTCAACAAACTGCCCAATATCATCACCTGGCACTCCACCAACGAATTCAAAACAACTAACGGGTTATGTTCGGATTCAACTTTAGTAAGATCGGACAAATACAGCAACGCATCGCCAACATCAAAGAACGCATTGGCAACCTCCAAGTGGAAGCTACTTCCAGCGAGGGTAAGGTCCGGATCGTCTTGAACGGCCGTCACGAAATCGAGAACCTTTTCCTCAGTAAGGATATCAAAGATTTACCCACTGATGAAGTGTCGGCCTTGATTGCCCAAACCACCAATGAAGCCGCCCGTAACCTCCGCTTGCAAATCCAGCAAATCATCGAGGAAGAATTAAGCGATGTACTCCCCAATTTGCCAGGATTCGACATCAAAGGACTTCTCAGCTTGAATTAGCCGAATCCCGCCACCCCTGGTACAAGGCAGCAACGGTGAGATAATCCAATGCCCAACGTCGCCAAGCACGCGGCCATCTCGCATCATCCATCAACCGATGCATTCCCTGACGGATAGGAGCACTAAACAAAACCCGAAATAGCCACGAGTCAAAGCGGCGACAGCGAAAGTAATTACCTTCCTGTGGATGCTTGGCAATAAACCGACGAAGGGTAGTAGCACCCATTTCGATTCGCTCTGCCAATACCGTATCAGGACTTTTACGCATTTGGCCGACGGTCACCGCCCATCGATGGTAACGAACCGTCACCGGATAGTGCCGAGCAATCCGTACCATCAAATCGGCATCTTCGGCCCCATACTCCCGAAATGTGGGGTCAAACCCACCCACCGATTGCCACCATTCCGTCCGCACCATTGCATTCCCCGTGGTAAATTGATAGGAAGGCAGTACCATTAAATGACGACGGCGTTTCAATTTCCGATTATACAGGTCTGCCCATAAATTGTCCCTGTGATTCACATAGCACAAATGGCCTACAGCAGCTGTATGGGGCTGCTGGCAAGCAAGTTCCCAATGGCGGCGTACCCAATCGGGCAAGGGGCGAAGGTCTGCATCCAGAAAAAGGGTAATGGGCGCCGTCACATACGGTAATGCAAGATTACGAGTGGCAGCCCGCCCGCAATGGCTTTCGCCCGGATGATGTAATAGCTGTATTGCCGACAATCGATGACGGTAGGCTTTCACTACCTCGATCATCGAGCCCACCCGACCATCCACACATACCCATACCCGAAATGCTGGTTCATCCTGCTTAGCCAAATTGGACAAACACCCTTCCAACCCCTCAGGATCCCGGTAAACTGGAATGATCACCTCAACTTTCCAATGCATCCGCAATGATTTTCAGCAGCCGAGGCTCCTGATGTTCCCATGAGAGGGCGGTATCTACTGCTTCAAAGGCATTCCGCGCAAAGCGGCGATAGGAAGTTTCCGAAGAAGTTATCTCCCGAACGGCTTCAACCAACGCATCTGCAGTATACGTTTTCATAATTGTTCCCACACCCCATCGGCGAACCAAGCGGGCATGTTCGGCAAGATTCGACACCACCACCGGCATACCCTGATTTAGATAATCCAACAACTTGTTGGGCAGCGACATGGCACTATTGGCAAAGGCCGGACTTTCAATACTGAGTCCCACATGGGCCTGAGCCGTATAAACAGGTAATTGAGAAAAGGGAATATGCCCATGAAATGTAACGCGTTCTGCCACTCCCCTACGCCGCGCCAATACTTTCATGCGTTCCTCTAATGGACCCTTACCCACCACATCCAGATGATATTCAGGGGAAAGGTATTGCAATGCTTCGATCATCAATTCAAGGCCACGTCCAACGTGTAAAGCGCCTTGATATAAGATGCGAATGGGGGGAACCAGGCGTGGAGGATGATAACGTCTCCGGTCAGCACGCCTTGGAAAATTATAAATCACCTGCAAAGGACGAGCATATTCTACTTCGTATTGACGGGCTACAGACTCATTAACTGTCAACACTGTGTGCGGATACCGAAAAAGCATCCGCTCCAACAAGCGCCATACCTTCCGTTCGAAAGGTCGATGTGCCAGCTCAGCCATACCGGTAAAGTATTCGTGAGTATCGTATACCAAAGGAATGTTTCGCAAGCGAGCGATGCCCACATTGGGCAACAAGGAATCCAGGTCATTCGCCCACAAAAGGTCAAACTGGCCGCCCCAGAGATGCTTCCATATCGCCCACATAAATTTTCCGTACATAGCCTTGCCAGAAGTAGGCAGTCCCATTAACCACTCCACCCGATAAGGGGGCAAACAATCCCCATCGAATGTCACAGTGGGACGCGAAAAACACACCACATCATATCCAGCAGCAGCCAAAGAACTACATACTTTATGTACCCGACCATCTGATCGCACGTCATTAATAACGCTGACAGCAATCCGAGCCTTTGGTTTCATGCACGCAAAATTGGGCACCTTACCTAAAAGACTGATTGATGATCCGTTCCAAGAATAAGCAATCCATTGACATCCGGCAAGGTTGTTACCTTTGTGCTGTTAAATTGTATCTATGGACCTTTTTGACAAATTCCGAGTAAACCGGGGCGCGTTGGGAAACTATGCCGAAGTAGGGCATAACTATTTTATGTTTCCCAAGTTGGAAGGACCTATCGGCGGGCGAATGAAATTCCGCGGCAAAGAAAAGATTGTTTGGAGCATCAACAACTACCTGGGATTGGCCAACCATCCCGAAATTCGAAAAGTAGATGCTGCTGCCGCTGCTGAATGGGGATTGGCCTATCCAATGGGAGCCCGTATGTTGACTGGTAACACGCGTTATCACGAATACTTAGAAGCGGAATTGGCCAATTTCGTTAATAAAGAAGACGCGTTCCTACTCAACTACGGCTACCAAGGAGTTTTTTCAATTATCGACGCCTTGCTGAGCCGGCACGACATTGCCATCTACGATAGTGAGTCGCACGCATGCATTGTGGACGGACTGCGCATGCACACCGGCAAACGGTTCGTGTTCAAGCACAACAACATGGAAAGCCTTGAACAACAACTCCGACGTGCGACAGACTACTTGGGACGTAATGGCCGCGGTGGTGGTATCCTCGTTATCACGGAAGGTGTATTCGGCATGGCAGGTGACCAGGGCACCCTTAAAGATATCGTCGCCCTGAAGAAAAAATACGAATTTCGCCTCCTTATCGATGACGCTCATGGGTTCGGCGTCATGGGCAATAACGGATCCGGCACCGCCACCGAACAGGCAGTTCAAGAGGATGTCGACATCTACATTGCCACTTTTGCTAAAGCCATGGCCAGCATTGGGGCATTCGTAGCAGGTGAAGCCGACCTCATCCAATACCTACGCTACAACACACGCTCTCAGATCTTTGCCAAGTCGTTACCTATCCCGCTGGTTATTGGCAACATCAAACGCCTAGAAATGCTGCGTACACACCATGAATTGCGTCAAAAACTATGGCATATTACCCACCGGCTGCAAAGTGGACTACGGGAAATGGGCTTCGATTTGGGAAATACCAACAGTCCAGTTACTCCTGTATACCTCAAAGCATCCATTCCTGAAATCATTAATCTTGTGATCGACCTGCGCGAAAACCACGACATTTTCTGCTCAGTGGTAGTATATCCGGTTGTACCTCGAGGCATCACAATGCTCCGACTCATACCCACCGCCGTTCATACTGATGAGGACGTCGACCTCACCCTCCAAGCATTCGGGGACGTTTACGAAAAACTCACTGCTGGCAAGTATAACACTGAATCCATTCCCTTAAATCTATAAGCATACCCGGTGCCCAAACTTCGCATTGCACTGAACGGATTTGGCCGAATCGGCCGACTTTTCACACGGTATATTCTTGAAGAAACCAACGCCGAACTGGTTGCTGTTAACGATTTGGGAGACCCCGCTACGCTCGTCCACCTTTTCGAATGGGACTCCATTCATGGAAGATATCCCGGGACTGTTGAGCTTCACAACTCCGCAATGGTTGTCAACGGGAAACCCATCCTACTGCTGAACACAGAAGATCCAGCAGCATTACCGTGGAAAAAGTTGAATATTGACGTAGTAGTGGAAGCCACTGGTGCTTTTCGCACTGGAAAAGACGCACAAAAACATCTACGGGCAGGTGCCAAACGCGTGGTCCTTTCCGCCCCGGGGAAGGATACAACCTTTACAACCGTTGTTATTGGTGTTAATCATACCTCCCTTACCTCGTCTGACCTTCTGATTTCCAACGCTTCGTGCACAACCAACTGCTTAGCCCCATTGGTCAAAATTCTTGATGACCATTTTGGGGTGCGCCAAGGAATGATGAGTACAATCCATGCCTACACCTCCGACCAACGCCTTCAAGACGCCCCGCATCGAGACCTCCGTCGAGCCCGTGCTGCCGCCACGAATATCATACCCACCACTACTGGTGCCGCCAAAGCCATTGGGCAAGTATTGCCGCACCTTAATGGTAAAATAGCCGCCATTTCCTATCGGGTTCCGGTCGCCGATGGATCCCTCATCGACCTGATCGCCCAATTGGAGCGTCCAACCACCAAAGAACACATCCAGCACGTATTCCAAACCGCAGCTCACACGGACTACCAAGGTATCCTTCAATACTCAACTCATCCGCTTGTCTCCTCCGACATCGTAGGAAATACCCATTCCGCTATCCTCGATGCCCCCCTCCTTCAGCTAAGTGGGGATACAGTACGGCTGGTGGCATGGTACGATAACGAAAGTGGTTATGCCAAACGGCTGTCCGAATTAGTTGCTCATCACCTACCCGCCATCGGATGAAGCCGATAACACAAGAAACCTTTCAGCGAGTAAAATCGTTGGCTAATTACCCTTTGGCATGTCATCGCTTATGAATGATAAAGAACGCACTATCATTGACGCACTACAAGAAAAACTGCGAGAACAAATTGTGCACATCGATTTGCGAAAAATTGCCAGTCGTCCTGCTGATTCGTTCATTGTTTGCCATGCCCACAACGAACGCCAAGCGCAGGCATTAGCCGAAGAAGTCATCTACCGACTTAAAACGCAACAAGAAGAAATACCCTTCCACGTTGAAGGTATCGGGCACGCCCGATGGATTGTCATCGACTATTTCGATGTCATGGTCCATATATTCAAAGACCAGAATTTACGTGAACTCTACAACTTAGAAGGCCTATGGCACGATGGAGAGTTATCTACCTTCGAGCCCATGGCCGCTTGTGAATAATAAATGAGCCGTATGCAAATCAATCCGAAGGATAAAAAACCAGACAAGCGACGCATCCGTATCAACTTCTACTGGATCTACGGGCTCATCGCCTTAGCATTTATTGCGCTGAACTTCTGGAACGTAGATTCTAGCCGCCCCATTACGTGGATCGAGCTGCGCGAAATGCTCAAACAAGGAAAGGTCGACCGCATTGTCGTAGAAAACAAGGAAATAGCTTACATATATACCATACCCGACCCAAAAACAACAAATGATCCATCGCAGACCACCTCTTCCGATCCCGCTTTCAAAATGGAAATCAGTACTCCCGAAAATTTCGAACGCAAAATTGAGAAGCTCCGCGAATCCGACAACACCATCCCCGAAGTGCCCATTCGCTACATCACCCGACGGGCATGGGGATGGGAAATCTTCTCATGGATACTCCCCATTGCATTTATCGTTTTCCTCTGGATATTTATGATGCGGCGGATGGGGGGAGGGCCCGCAGGCAACATTTTCTCGATGGGTAAAAACCAAGCAGTGGTTGTCGACAAAGATTCCGATACCGTGAAGGTCACCTTTGCCGATGTGGCGGGAATTGATGAGTCGAAACAAGAAGTGATGGAGATTGTCGACTTCCTAAAAAACCATGAAAAATATACCCGATTGGGTGGGCGCATTCCCACAGGGGTGTTGTTGGTTGGCCCTCCCGGGACCGGCAAAACCTTGCTGGCAAAAGCCACCGCCGGCGAAGCCGGAGTTCCTTTTTTGTCGTTATCCGGATCGGACTTTGTCGAAATGTTCGTCGGAGTAGGGGCCAGTCGGGTACGAGACCTGTTTCGACAAGCCAAGGAAAAAGCACCTTCCATCATCTTCATCGACGAATTGGATGCCATCGGTCGTGCCCGGGGACGCACCGCCATTCAGGGAGGCAACGATGAACGTGAAAATACGCTCAACCAACTATTGGTGGAAATGGACGGATTTTCTTCCAGCACAGGAGTAATCGTGATGGCAGCAACCAACCGACCCGACATTCTAGATCCTGCCCTTCTCCGTCCAGGCCGATTTGATCGCCAAATTACCGTCGACCGACCCGACATTAAAGGGCGCGAAGCCATTTTTCGCGTTCACTTACGCAAGAAAAAAATCGCCCCAGATGTCGATGCCCATCAACTGGCCATTCAAACACCCGGTTTCGTAGGAGCCGATATCGCCAATGTGTGTAATGAAGCTGCCCTAATTGCCGCTCGAAACGGAAAAGATGTCATTGAAATGGAAGACTTCCACGACGCCATCGACCGCGTCATTGGTGGTATCGAACGAAAAAAAATCATCCAACCCAAGGAAAAAGAAATTGTTGCTTACCACGAATCGGGACATGCCATCGCAGGATGGTTTCTACCCCATGCTGCACCGCTGGTAAAGGTCTCTATTATTCCCCGAGGATTGGCAGCCCTCGGATACGCCCAATATCTTCCCAAGGACCGTCACCTCTACACTCACAGTGAGCTTGAAGACCACGTGGCCGTCGCTTTGGCCGGACGGGCTGCCGAAGAAATTGTCTTTGGGGAAGTTTCTACTGGTGCCCAAAACGACCTGGAACGTATTACCCGAATCGCCTACGATATGATCGCCCTCTATGGAATGAATCCCCGAATTGGTCATGTCTCATTTCGCACTCCTCAAGCCGAATGGGAAGCTTTCCAACGACCCTATTCTGAAAAAACCGCCCAACTCATCGACGAAGAAGTCCGTCGATTTGTTGAAAGTCAATATCAACGCGTCAAACAGCTATTGGAAGAAAAGCGCGACTTGCTTGAAAAATTGGCCCGCCGACTCCACGAAAAAGAAGTCCTTTCAAGGAACGATCTTGAAGCCATCTTAGGGCCATCCCCCTATCATTTCCACCAGCACCTCAACCCGCCTTCCACATCCCAGAATGCCGCTTCTCCCAATGGCCAAACCGCCTCTGAACGCCCTACAACTACCAACGAATCAGAGCACCAGCCCCCAGTCCCCTCTTAACCCATCATGAAAATATCCGGCATCCGACGGCGAAACTGAATCATGGTGTGGTACAGTACGATCCCTCCTGCTACTGAGACGTTGAGGGAGTGCTTCGTGCCAAATTGAGGAATCTCTATCGCCCCTTCCGCTGCCGCCAAAAAGGGCTCTGTAACTCCATACACTTCATTTCCCAACACCAACGCCACCCGTTCTGGAGGATCCCACCCTTCCAGAGGGACGCTCCGATCCGTATGTTCTACTACCCATATGGCATATCCCGCCGACTCCAGATCAGCAATCAGCCGAGTCGGTTCCGCATAATAATCCCATGCCACACTTCGGGTTGCCCCTAATGCGGTCTTCTCGATTTCACGGTGTGGAGGACATCCCGAAATCCCCACCAAATAGAGTTTTTCTACCAGAAAGGCATCCGCCGTACGAAACAATGCCCCCACGTTAAGCAAGCTACGTACATTGTCCACGATGAGTTGAACGGGCGGCTTACGGCGCTGGCGATAAGCCGCCACGGTGGGGCGGTAAAGCTGATCCGATCTTAATTTACGCATCCGTTAAAGCTCCAACAAAGGCAGCCATACTCATCGTTTGCATACCTACACGCAACGCCTCAGGATGAATATCAAAAGTAGAGGTATGCACTTGCCGAATCGATGGCCACGCCGGGTCTTTGACCCCTACCCGATAAAAACATCCTGGCACATGCTGAACGTAAAACGCAAAATCTTCTGCTGTCATCCGTGGAGGAATGCTTACTACGTGATCATCACCGAACAATAGCTCAACACCTTGACGAACAGCTTGGGTAGCATCATGGTCATTAATCAGTGGGGGATATCCCTCCACTACCTTAACCTCGGCATCTCCGCCCCAAAAACGAACCCAGGAGGGCACCTCCGATTTGAGCCACGATTTAATTTGGGTCCGCAGATCCTCCTTAAATGTCCGGAGGGTTCCCAACATTTCCACTTGATCGGGTACCACGTTCACGGCATGCCCACCACAAAATTTACCGAAGTTAAGCACTACCGAATCAAAAGGCGACACCTCAAAGCCCAATCGCGTTTCGATGGCGGATATCAGATGGGCCCCAATACGAATGGGATTAACGGTTTGATGAGGGATAGCGGCATGCCCCCCCCGTCCAATTATCCGAATATGCAACTCATCGGTCGAAGCCATAAAGGGCCCAGGGCAAAAGCCTACCTGATTTACCTCCAAATCAGGAGCCACATGTTGCCCATAAATCGCTCGAACTCCGTCCAGCACCCCTTCCTGTATCAGCAGCGAGGCTCCCCCAGGCGATTTTTCTTCGGCCGGTTGAAAAATGAGCTTCACCGAATATGGCAATTCTCGTTGTATATGCTGAAGCAGCCGAGCAGCGCCAAGCAGCCATGCCGTATGCACATCATGCCCACACGCATGCATCACCCCGTCTCGTACCGATCGATAAGGTACCTCGTTACGCTCCTCGATCGGTAATGCATCAATATCAGCCCGAAGGGCAATGTATTGCGTTCTATCTCGTCCTTCCAAATAAGCCACCGTTCCGGTATCAGCCATTACGTCATAGGGGATATTCCACCGTCCAAGCACCTCACGAATAAACGACGCCGTTTGATGCTCCTCAAATGAAAGCTCAGGATGCTGATGCAAATGTTCCCGAATCTCCCGAATGGTTGGATAAATACGGGCAGCAAGTTCCCGAATATGCGTAGCAATCTTGGAAAAATCCATTGCCAAGACAACATTACGATTTCAGGGTGCAAATTACAGCGAACAACATGATGATGACGACAACTGGAAAGTTCTCTTTAGCTATTCTTTATGGATTATTGCTATTTTTGGACGCCTCATTAAAGTTCATTGAATGCACCGGTTATTGCTATTGCTGTCCATCATGGTGGGGATAATGATTCGATCTGCGGCACAAAGCCGAATCATTCGGGTATGCCCGGACGGTACCAACGTGAATGTTCGGATATCATGGGATGCACCAGATACATGCCAACAAGTTCTATTCGGTTTGTTATATGGAAGCCCAGATGGCACAACCTTCTCGGTAATTGACACCGTAGTACTTTCCGATACCCTCTTTGCGCACGCCGATGCCCTCAATCAATCGAACACTTGGTATTACTATTTGCAATACATGGTCAAATGTGGCCTCCAAACCCATTGGTTGACTACCGACACCATACTCATTGATAACCTCTCCCCAGACTCAGTACGGTTGCGGCGGGCTACCATTGAAAACGGTGTAATGCATCTCTACTGGGACAATGTTGACTCGACCACGGCCTATTTCCTTATCTACACTGCTCCTTCTACAACCGACCCCAATACCATTTTCGATACCGTTTCGGGGCAAAACGTATATGAGAATGCCCAACCTGGTTCGTATTTTGGCAATGTGTTTCGGGTGGCGGCTGTTGATAGTTGTGGAAACATATCACTGATTAGCCTGCCATTGGCCCCCGTATATCTAAGCTATCAACAAGACGATTGCTCACCGTTCCTTTATTTCCACATGAATTCACCTGCTTTACCGGTCTATTTACCAATAGAGGCCTATCTCCTCGTATATTCTGATACGGGCCTTTACGAACGCGTCCCATTGGACACCCTTGGACAAACCCAACTTCAATACGATATTTCTCAGTACCCCTTCGATTCGATGTATGTAGTGATACAATACATTGGCGGTGCTGGTGACACTGCCTACTCCAACCACCACTGGATTGTTACTTCCGACGTATATCGTCAGCCATCCGTCGAAATCGAAAATATTACGGTCGAAGACTCCACCCTATGGATCATTTCAAAAGTGGCATATCCTGACAACCTTAAATCTGCCATCCTCGAGCGACGTAATCCTACCGGCACCTACGATCTTGTCGCCCAGCTCGCTTCATTTTCCGAATGGATCCGCATTTCCGACGGTGCAGTAGATCCCAACCTGCAGTCCTACACTTACCGATGGAAATACGAGGGACGATGCGGTGACAAAGGGGCAACCTTAGCCCGTGATAATTCGATCCACCTTCGCATGAACAGGGGCGATAATGGCTACGTGCTCCGATGGAATTACTATACGACCTGGCCATTTGGATTCGATTCCTTCCACCTTCAACGCCATATCCTCAATAAAGGAGACATGGCATACATTGCCGCTTTCGACTACGCCACCACTTCAGCATTCATACCCAAACAGTCAGATGTAGACTCGTTTTTCGATACCGTATGCTTTCGGCTGGAGGTGCGCCGTCCGGCCTCTGCCACGGGGGTCCAATGGCTGGATACTGCCCATTCCAACTGGCAGTGCTTTCTTCCATTGCCACGGATATGGGTACCCAACGCGTTTCGTCCTTTCTTCGGCACCAATAAGATTTTTCATCCGGTCATCCTGAATGCTGATACCAGCCACTATCAGCTGTTTATCTTTAATCGGTGGGGGGAACGTATTTTCCATACTACCCGTATCAATGAAGGGTGGAACGGCCTCGATCACAACGGCAACCCTTATCCGGAAGACATGTATCTGTATCATATCACCTATTACTCATCCGACGGCCGTAAGTACCAAGCCAGCGGAGAATTATACTTGCTGTGGTAGTTGTATGGATAGAAGCAGAAGGAGAGTCCCTTTTAACGCCTGCTGAGCAACATATATGGTTGCAGATTCCTTCCTTCCTTGAAGAGGTATTCCTAGCTGCCCACAACCGGCCATTTTTGCAATGGAGTCCCATGTTCTTAAACAATCAGGATATGGAACAAGCAAACCAATCTATTCTTGGTCATTCAGGACCTACGGACGTAATTACCCTCACCCTTAGCAATCGCCCATGGATCATTGAATCTTACATTGGCATTGAGACCATACGTTCTCAGGCTGCAGTGTGGGGTGTTACCCCCGAAGAAGAATTACTGCGCATCTTGTTTCATTCGTTGCTTCACGGATTGGGATACGATGACGCCACACGCCAGCAACATCGCCAAATGTATGCCCTCGAAACGGAATGGATAGGACAATTTGAGCGTTGGATGAAAGAACACAAATCCAAACATTACTCGCATGGGGAATAACGCCAATCAATACGATGTCATCGTCGTAGGCGGCGGTCATGCTGGCAGTGAGGCAGCTGCGGCAGCAGCACAAATGGGATCAAAAGTGCTGCTAATCACAATGGCCTTAGACCGCATCGCCCAGATGTCATGTAACCCGGCAATGGGCGGAATTGCCAAAGGGCAAATCGTCCGTGAAATTGATGCGTTGGGTGGCTTTTCGGGAATTGTAGCTGACCGTTCTGCCATTCAATTTCGCATGTTGAATCGGTCAAAAGGCCCTGCCATGTGGAGCCCCCGTACACAAAATGACCGACTCCTGTTTGCCTACCACTGGCGACGCATCCTCGAACAAATTCCCAGCCTGTTCTTCTGGCAAGATATGGTCAAAGAAATATTGGTTAAAAAAGGCCGAGCTTATGGAGTACGGACCTCACTGGGAATAGAGTTTCACGCCAAAGCGGTTATCCTCACCAGCGGGACATTTCTTAATGGTATCATTCACATCGGCAAAAAACAACTGGGGGGTGGGCGAATTGGCGAGAAAACCGCCCAAGGACTCACCGAACAACTCCAAGCAATCGGATTTGAAAGTGGCCGCATGAAAACTGGGACCCCACCGCGTGTGGACGGACGTACCATCAACTACGATGCAATCGAAGAGCAACCCGGAGATGCATCACCCCGCAAATTCTCTTTTTCCAATGCTACGCAGCCCCTTCAACGCCAACGCAGTTGTTATATCACTTATACCAACCCCAAAGTTCACGAAATACTACGGGAAGGGTTCAATGAAAGTCCCATGTTCACGGGGCGTATTATCGGCGTTGGTCCCCGATACTGCCCCTCTATCGAAGATAAAATCGATCGCTTTGCAGAGCGCACCCAGCATCAAATTTTTATTGAACCGGAAGGTTGGGAAACTACCGAAGTCTACGTCAACGGATTCAGTACTTCACTTCCCGAAGATATTCAATATCGGGCTTTACGTCATATTCCCGGATTCGAAAACGTCCACATGTTACGCCCAGGATATGCCATCGAATACGACTATTTCCCACCCATCCAACTGAAAAAAAGCCTTGAAACCCGCCGGGTCGAGAACCTCTTTTTCGCAGGCCAAATCAATGGCACCACCGGATATGAAGAAGCCGCTG
>CAYVLB010000044.1:0-2527 GCA_964452325.1 uncultured Sphingobacteriales bacterium
TGGCACCAGCTCAGTTGTTGGCCTTCTCTACCAGTTCGAGTGCTGCAACCCTTCCAGTGACTATGGAACAATGCGAGAGAGAATTGAATATTGGCGAAGAAATAACCAGCTTTGTATTGCCCATCGGGGCAACCGTCAACATGGACGGCACAAGCCTTTATCAAGCTGTTGCCACTTTTTTTATTGCGGGGGCATTTGGAGTTGACCTTTCTTTCTCGCAGATCCTGACCGTAATCATTACGGCAACGGTGGCTTCTATTGGGGCGGCGGGTGTGCCGGGATCTGGGCTAATTATGTTGGTGATCGTGTTGCAGTCGGTTGGAATTGATCCTGCTGGAATTGCCCTGATCTTAGCCGTTGACCGCATCTTGGACATGTTTCGGACGGTGGTGAACGTTACCGGTGATGCTACGGTAGCTACCCTCATCGCCACTTCTGAGGGAAAGTTTCATGTGAATTAATCTCCTGTACCTTTGTGGCTCGAACTTTACCATTATGAGTACCTCTCATGACTATGTGCTGATTATGGCAGGCGGGGCAGGTACCCGTTTTTGGCCCCTTTCCCGTCGTTCGAGCCCCAAACAATTCCTTGATATTTTCAGACGTGGCAGAACCCTTTTTCAGGATACGGTGGCGCGGGCCCGGAAAATCGTCCCGGAAGAAAATATATGGGTGGTTACCAATCGGGAATACGTTGAAATTGCCCGCCGTCAGGCACCACAAATCCCCACCAGTCAGATTTTGGGCGAACCCATTATCCGTAATACCGCACCTGCCATTGCCTATGGAACTTGGTCAATTCATGTAAAAGATCCCCATGCCCGGGTTGCGATCATGCCGGCCGACCACTACATCGCGCCTGCCGAACGGTTTTGTGACGATATCCGGAAAGCCATCGAGGCTGCCGACCAATATGACGGGATTATCACCTTGGGTATTACCCCTACCTATCCTGCCACCGGATATGGATATATCCAAGTGGATCATCACCGGGTGATAGGCCGCTTTCACCGAGCCATCTCTTTTTTGGAAAAGCCCAATCTTACCTTAGCACGCCAGTTTATTGAGAATAAAGGGGAATTCTATTGGAATTCTGGAATATTCATTGCCGCTACGCGGATCCTAATAGAAACATTTCGACTCCACTTGCCCACCATCTATCACCAATTTTCCTGTTTGATTCCTCGACTTCAACGGCACACCGAAACGGAAGTACTCGATGAGGTATATGCTGCAGTCCCATCGATTTCAATTGACTACGGCATTATGGAAAAATGCATGCATGTGCTATGCCTTCCGGTATCTTTCCAGTGGAGCGATGTGGGAACGTGGCGGGCGGTGTACCAGTTGCTGGACAAAGACCTCAATGGTAATGTAGTGTTGGGTAAAGGAGTGCACCTGCGGAAAACCCATCGCTCATTGGTATATGTCCACCAGAACGATCATATCTTGGTGCTCAATGAAGTCGAAGGCATGGCAGTAGTGTATACTGATGATGCGCTTCTGATCACGTCGTTGGATAAAGACCAGGAAGTACGTTCGCTGGTCAATGAAATAACCGCATATTATGGGGGAAAATATGTATAAAGGTCTTGTTTTGAGCATAGCTGCCTTCCTGTGGCTAGGTGGTATTGCGCAATCATATGATCCGTTACGTCCGCCCAATACGTATCGTAGTCCAGATAATCCGCACTATTGGAAGAACAAGCTGCCGTTTCCCGGCTATTGGCAGCAAGATGTCTACTATGCGATCGATGCTATCCTCAATGATTCTGCCGAAATCATTACTGGTACCCTTCGTCTGACCTACTGGAACAACTCGCCCGATACCTTAACCCATGCTTTTTTTCATCTTTATCAAAATGCTTTCCAGCCGGGATCCTACTATGATATGCTCCATCACTACAACAGGCGTCGTCCCCGTTATGGGAAATATGAACGCCAAGGTTTGGGGACCCGCATTCATCGGATCAGGGTGGAAGGTCACCCAGTTGATACACTATTGGATAATACGATTCTCAAAGTATGGCTGCCGCATCCGTTGCCACCCGGTGATAGCATGCATTTTGAAATCGCATTCACAACCTACTTTGATCGTGGCAGTGTGCGGCGTCGAATGAAGGTGTTCGACCATCACGGGGTCAAACACTTTGATGCTGTACATTGGTATCCACGCATTGCGGTGTATGACCGCAAATTCGGATGGACCTATGACCAGCATCTGGGACGTGAATTCTATGGTGATTTCGGCACATACGATGTCAACATTACCTTGCCTAGTCAATATATCTTGGAAGCCACCGGATTCTTACAGAACCGATCAGAGGTACTACCCGATTCGTTACGACAAAAACTCGACATTACCAACTTTAAGGATAAGCCCTGGAATTCGCCCCCATCGATAATTATCCCTGTGGATGGCACTACCAAAACATGGCGGTTTCATGCCGAGAATGTTCATGACTTTGCATTTACTGCAGATCCTACCTATCGTATTGGTGAAGCCGAATGGAATGGGATTCGGGCA
>CAYVLB010000044.1:2537-14823 GCA_964452325.1 uncultured Sphingobacteriales bacterium
CCGGAGCTTGGCAACAGGTAGCTGACTATACCGCTAAAGTCGTAGAAGTTTTTTCCCGAGATTTCGGTCCCTACATCTACCATAAGATCGTGGTGGCCGATGCTCGTGATGGAATGGAATATCCAATGTTGACGTTATGTGGCGGGCGTTGGCCTTCGAATGCCTATTTGATTGCTCACGAAGTGGGACACAACTGGTTTTTTGGCATTATTGGAAACAATGAGACCTATCGTGCATTGCTTGATGAGGGATTTACCCAATATCTTACCGGATGGGCGTTGGATAAAATTTTGGGCCCTACCCGCTATTCATTGCCTCGTCAGAAAATCCTTCAACGCTTTTATAAGCCTTTGCCAAACCGTGTGACTGTTGCTTACTTGAGCTATCTTCGAGATGCCATCCGTAAAAAAGATCCTGTAATTGCTACCCATTCTGATCATTTTAACAATGCCTTACGTCATGGGGGAGGATATCGACATGTCTATTCCAAAACTGCTACGATGCTGTCGAACCTTCGGTACGTTCTTGGTGGAGATTCATTGTTTCTTAGGGCAATGCAGTCCTATTTCAACACCTGGCGGGTGGCGCACCCCTACGTTGAAGATTTCAAATCGGCGATTATTCGAAATGCGCGTGTCGACCTCAATTGGTTTTTTGACGCTTGGCTACACAATACCCAATATATTGATTACAAAGTAGGACGGGTGCAGCGTAAAGTCCGAGATGACTCCACTTTTTTTTCCATTTCGCTGGTACGTAAGGAGAATCTCTCCATGCCACTCTATGTGGAGGTAGTGGTCCGAACCAATGCTCACGACTCGGTACATCGTTTTTATATCCCCAATATGCATGAATATGTACCGCGCCCTCACACTCGCATACTTCGGCCGTGGATTGGGTGGGATCGTCTCAATCCTGTATATAATCTACGATTTACAGTACCCGGCAAGGCTACCCTACGACGTGTTGAAATCGACCCCCTCAACGAAATAGCCGATATTGCCATGTATGACAACCAGCGTCCTTACCGAATTAAGGTGCTTCCCGATCCGGGAACTCCCGTCCGTTATTCATGGGATCGATATGAAATTTTCACCCGTCCGGATATATGGTATAGCCGGGTAGATGGCGTGCAAGCAGGATGGCACCTTCATGGATCATATTTTGGTTACCTTCATCGGTTCCATCTGTCGGCATGGTATGCCACTGGCCTGGGAGCTGATGATTCTTTGCAGCCATATGTACACCCCTTTTCCATGATTTTCCGATATCGACATCCCATTTTGCGAGGTCCCATAGAGGCATTCCTCGACTTGCAATATCGGCGGTTAGGGGCAGTAAGTCATCATTCATCCGCAGTATGGTGGGAATTGCCACGCCGTCATACCCTATCTGTACGCATCGACTATCAGGACGTAGATACCCCGAATGTGTATTCGCTTGTGCCTGACGGATGGGATGCTGGAAAGCATATATTCATAAAGTTAGAACATTCGAAACGTTGGGTGCATTATCAGGGACGAAGCCAATGGCATGCTTCATTGCGGGCAGGCGTTAATGGACGTTTTTATGCGATTGGACAGATGGAATACCAATATCATTGGTCGATGGGAAAGGTAGGTACATGGCGGCACCGTATTGTGGGCTATGCAGGTGAGGGGGATGTCCCAACTCAGGCTTTGTTGTATGTGGCAGGTGCTAATCCCGAGCAAATGCTAGCAAATAAGTACTATCGGGCACCGGGCTTCTTTCCGGCGAATTGGACGCAATTCGGTGATCATACCACGCCTTTTCATATGGCGGGAGGATTGAACCTACGAGGTTATGCTGGTTATCTTTTACCAATTGACACTGGCAGTCGCCAAGTGTGGACCTATCGTACCCGACATGGCATCGGCTACAATACCGAGTGGGAATGGCCGCGCCTTGTTCAGATTGATAACCGATGGTTCCGTCTTCGCCCGTATCTTTTTGCTGACATCGGAAGCTATCGCTTCGCAAATGCCGATTCAGCATGGCGATGGGTGTCACCTCGTGCAGATGCAGGGGTGGGATTCCATCTTACTTGGAAATACGGATGGCGACCTTACCTATTTAGCCTTGATGTGGACTTTCCTCTTTATCTTTCCCATGTGCCCGCCACCGAGCGCAATAATTTCCAATTTCGGTATCGGATTCGTTTAGCTTCTTCATTGTGGTAAAAAAATAGCATCAGCACGCCACCGTCCAACATGAACGTTTTATTTTTGCCCCCGCGCAATGGCCCGTTCGTCTAACGGTTAGGACGCCAGGTTTTCAACCTGGTAGTAGGGGTTCGATTCCCCTACGGGCTGCTTTAACGCCGTCTGCAATTCGCTAAGCAGGCGGCGTTTTTTTGAGCATTGAATACATCTTATCGTGTGTCATAATTAAGAATGTAGTCTGCATATTCAACCCACTTGTGAGGCGCAATGGTGCTGTCTAAGTAAAAGTCCGGTTGAATTCCAATACCATCAATGGGCAGGTTAGATATCCGCAGACTACGGGAAAGGGCATACCATAAGGTGTACTCCCCACACGGGGAGGTTGCGTGATGAAGATTAGAGATATCTAATGACCCTTTGGTGGGAATGCCGAACAACTTCACCTTCTTGCTTTGCCGGGCTGCCAGCAAGAACTGTTCAGTAGTGCTGGCACACTGATTATCAATTAGGATGGCAATATGTCGGGGATAGGGTAAAATAGAATCAAAGGTGTCGATACTGACTGTGACGGAATCAAGGTTCACAAATTCTCCGAGGTGTTCTTTCAATATACGCAATCCTTTTCGGGCCCATTCCTTAATGTCAGGAGGAACATTAGGTGCTTTAATGAATGCTTCCATCCGCTGGTTATTCTGTGGGGTTGATCGAAATTCAACCCCTATACTCCGGATCGGATTGGTATATAGGTAAGGAAGCAAAGAAGAGTAGCTAAGGTCATATCCTCCTCCATTACCCCGAAGATCGATAATCAGATTTTCAGTATGGATGATCTTGTTGTGGTAGGATTGGAGCACGCTGTCGATAAGGGCTTTGGCCGGAAGGCTAAAGGAAGGAATTCGAAGATACAGCGTGTGATCCGACAAATGTTCTATGTAAGGCTTAGACGTGGCCATTGCTTTGGCAAAGCGAGTAATTGAACTGTGTGGTGCCTGCCCCGAGGGTACTGGACGAATTTTCCTCATGACCACCAAATCGGATAGTAAATAGCGTCCGGCGATTTGATCCACTTTAGGTACCTCGCGTAAGGAATGATCACTCATATAGTAATGCATGGCATAACCACTGTCGTGGCGAGGAAATATTTCTAGCTTAATTTGATACTTTTTCCATGAGGGAATCTCCGAATGAAGAATGAATCCCACATATCGTTCTCTACTACCTTTACCAGTGGCCCGTATAATGCCAATGGTGTAGGGACCTGACTCCCATATTCCTTCCCATCCCGAGGAGTCGGAAAGTTGGTCGATATGCCGATAAAACTCCGATTCATCAATCGATAAGGATTGGGCTGTAGCTTCGGGGGAAACAGAGGTATTGCGGATCACCCCTACGTGGCCTTTGCGAAAGAAGTACGTCCACTTGTTGAGTAACTGTTCACAATCATCCGGTGAGCTGATGGTAGATGCCCATTCCATGAATTGTTGGTTATGGGCCTCATATACTTCCACTCCTTTACGTTCAATAATGTGCGGAGCCCCTGCATCATTGGCTTCGAAAGTGCCGATGAGCCATTTCAACTGATCCAAACAGCTACATTCTTGGGCTTGCACAATTGGTATAAGCACGACAATTAGCACAAGTGATGTCCATAATTTCATGACGGGTTACTCGTTGCTACATTGTAGCAAACGGCTGGGAAGATTAGTTTGTCACATGGTTCGTAAACTTGGATATGGTATAAAAAAGAAGAACTACGATCATTTTATTTTAATCACTGTGAAAAACAATGGCGGTGCTGTAGGATCGTAGGTCGCTTCGATCCAATTGGGGACGATCCAGAAAAGTAATGACAACTTGTCCCGAGGTAGGAATAGGATAGATGGTAGAAAGGATGGAACAGGTAGGGGAGGCATACCCTGTTGGTTAGGTGCAATGACAAACCATATCCTATCCGGTCGCATAATGTGACGTAGGTTAGATTGACTTAGCAATTACCTTGAATTGTCCAGGAATGGCTACATAAAGCTATCCCCCTCGAGGGAATTCCTCGAAGGGGATAGCCCTAAGGAGGGAAGTGTGGCTATCTTGTGCTCAGACAGGCTATCGCCGCACGACGCGATGAACCACACTTTGTCCATCGCGCATTATAATGCGAATTCCGTAAATTCCTGGAGCTTCAGGCAGGGGAATGCGCATGTTGCGGCGCCCTTTGACAAAGTATTGTCCTCTGCTACGTCCTTGGGCATCGATTACTTCGATGTGGGCTTCCACCCGAGATTGGAAAACAATAGAGATCCATCCATTTGAAGGTATGGGATGAATGGTTACAGATGGTGGAGCAGTTGCATGTGATGCAATGCCTGATATGGTGATGGTATGACATCCGGAAGTGTCGGAACATGCTCCCTGGGTTATGACCACTGCATAAGATCCGCTGGTGAGGGGAGTGAATGTGCGCCCGGTAGCTCCGGAGATGGGACTGTAGGCGTTTTGGCAGTCGACCCATTGATAAGTTGCTCCATTGAGGCTGGCTGTTAGGGTGTTTCCAATGCGAATTACTGAAGTGTCGGAAACGCCAGAATCAATCGTCAGATGGTAAGTAATAATGCTATCGCAACCTTTCACATTGGAGATGGTGTCGTGGTATGTTCCATTGGCACTCCATACTTTCCCGCTGGGGGAAGTAAAAGATTCACATGCAGTGGTGTTTACGGTCGCATAGGTTCTACACGATCGGAAAATATATGCCTTTCCTGCATTCGATAAATTGTTAACGACATCTCCAATTGCGCCTATAATGGCCTGCTGTCCATCGATGGCCACTGACCTCCCAAAGAAGGCTTCGGTGGCTCGCTGGGAACTTACCGATTTATGTAGTTCTTGCCAGCCGGAAGGTCCTTTTTCGAAGAAGTATGCTGCCCCTGCTTGCGTAAGCATATTGCCACCACTGGTGTCGTAATCTTGGTAATGAGCTCCTACTACAAGGGTTTGACCCGACACGTCCACGTCAAACCCGAAAAAATCGAACGACCGCCGATCAGAAGCCACAATTTTTTGGACTTGTTGCCAGTTGTTACCCTGCTGATTGAAAATAAAGACCGCTCCTGAATTCGAAAGCATATTGGCGTCGGCAGCATCGTAATCGTGAAAGCTCGCACTTGCTACAATGGTCGCCCCATCAAAAGCAATGGCTTGGGCGAATCGATCATCGGGTTGACGATTTGAGGATACCAGTTTTTGAAAAGGGCTCCAGGTATTACCTGTTTGCTTAAATATGTAAAGTGCACCCGCATTGCTAATCATGTTCCCTCCACCTGAGGCGTCATAGTCTTGGTAAGGGGATCCTACTACGATTGTTCCTGCTTTGATGGCGACACTGTAGCCAAACTGGTCATTGGCTCGGCGGTCTGTGGCAACCAGTTTCTTTGTTTGAGCCCAGGTGTTGCCTTGTTGTTCGAATACGTAAGCAGCTCCTGCTTTGTTTTTGAGATTGGCCCCGGCATCATCATAATCCTGACGTGGAGCCCCCACGACAATGACGTTTCCATCGATGGCCACCGCGTGCCCGAAACGGTCATGGGACTTACGGTCATTGGCAACGATTTTCTGAACGAATTGGTAGCTCCCTCCCGCATTCCGACGGTAGATATAGGCTGCACCTGCATTGGGTAAGGGATTGCCAGCATTGGCATCTTGGCTCTCGCGATGGGCGCCAATGACGATATATGGCCCATGAATAGCTACCGAGTAGCCGAATTGAGCTGATGCTTCACGGTCAAAGGCGACCAATTTCTGCGTTTGTTGCCATTGTCCATTACTTTGCCTTCGGTATACGTAGACTGCGCCTGCATCATTGAGTGGATTAGCGCCCGATGCATCTTTGTTCTCGCTCGGAGCTCCTACCACTGCCCAATTTCCATGAATATCAACCACCCTGCCAAAATAGGCGTTGGATTCAGGATCATTGGCTTTCAGCACGCCCTTAACATGCCATTGTTGTCCGCTGATGGGACCAACCCATCCAACCATAACCATTATCCCTACGATTCCGTTAACGATCAAATGTTTCATGACTTATCATATTTTGAAGTGATGTGTGGTTAGATAACGTAAAGGTAGTTTATTTATTTCTACTTTTTATGAAAAGTATGAAAAAAAGTTAGGAAAGTCGCTAATTGGCAATATTATTAATGGGATTCGAGCCAGTTGGCGCCCATTCCAACGTTGACTTCAATGGGAACCCGCAACGGCATGGCATTTTTCATTTCTTCCGTGACCATTTGCCGTATTGCTTTGGCATTGGAGGGTTGAACTTCCAGTACCACTTCGTCGTGGATTTGCATAATCAGATTGCTACCAGGAAATTCTTCCCGGAGGCGTTGATGGATGCGAATCATGGCAAGTTTGATCATGTCGGCAGCAGTACCCTGAATGGGGGTGTTAATGGCTTCCCGCTCGGCATTCCTGCGGAGGGTGGGATTTGAAGAGTTAATTTCTCGTAGCCACCGCTTCCGACCTGAGAGCGTTTCGACGTAACCTTGTTGTCGGCATTGTTCAATCGTTGCCTCCATAAAAGATTTGATACGAGGAAATCGTCGAAAATATTCTTCAATAATGTGTTGGGCTTCGCTGCGGCTGACTCCCAGTCGTTCTGCCAATCCGAAGGCACCCATACCATACATCAGACCAAAGTTAACCATTTTGGCAGTCCGACGCATCGTAGGACTGACTTGTTCGAGGGGCACGTGGAAAATCCGAGATGCAGTGTAGGCATGAATATCAGTGCCTTTGGCAAAACCCTCTGTCAAACCAGGATCCTGGCTCATGTGCGCCATGATTCGCAGTTCGATTTGCGAATAATCCGCCGATAGCAATACATTGCCTGGGGGGGCGATGAATGCTTTACGGATGGCCTGCCCCAGCTCTGTACGGATGGGAATATTCTGTAAGTTAGGATTACTTGAACTGATGCGTCCGGTGACGGTCCCAATTGCGTTGTAAACGGTGTGTATTCGTCCCGTCTGGGGATGTACGTAGCGGGGAAGGGCGTCCACATAAGTGGATTTAATCTTCTTGATCATCCGATACTCCAAAATTCGGCTAATGATCGGGTGTTTATCTTCCAATTTCCGCAATACTTTCTCACCAGTAGCATATTGACCGGACTTTGGCGTCTTCTTGGCATGGGGGTCTAGTTTGAGCACCTCAAAGAGGACGTGCCCCAATTGAGCAGGCGAGTTGACATTAAATGGTATGCCCGCCATTTGTTGGATACTTTCTTCAAGACGCTTCAACTGATGACTCAATTTGCTCGACAAATTCTTCAAATAAGTGGTGTCGAGAAAAATACCATGACATTCCATATCGATAAGCACAGGAATAATGGGAAGCTCAATTTGCTCATAAACATCTACCAGCTGCCGTTTAACCAGCTGCGGATAGATTTTGTCGTGCAGACGGAGGGCCAGATCGGCATCTTCACACGCATATTGATAGATGTCTTTGGTCTCAATGGTTCGAAATAGAGTAGGATTTCGCGTTCCCTGGGTTACTTCCTTAAAGGAGATGGGATTGTAGTTAAGGTGTTTTCGCGCAACGGCATCTAAACTATGGCGTCCTTCGGGGTCGAGTAGGAAATCAGCAACCATCGTATCGGCAATCTGAATCGGCAGAGGCATACCTGCCCATCTCATTACTGTCAAATCGTATTTGATATTATGTCCAACAAACTCAATGTCCGTTCCAAGCGATTGAAGTAGGGACCGGCATTGCGATTGGATGGTTTTGTCTCGAAGGTCTGCATAATAAGCTACATATGGCTTGACGGCCAGTGAACATCCGATGGGTGTGGCAAAATGGGGATGAAGTTTGTCAGTTTCAGTATCGAATCCGATGCGCCCAGCCAGTTTAGCTTCACGTTCCAGTCGCAACCATTCTTGGGGCGTCTGAAGTATTTGATAAAAAACAGTATGACTTTTGATATTGTCAAATAGTGATGGGGTGGTAGTACTATTGTCGGCTTGCTGCTGATATTTTCGAAAAAAGCGTTCGGCCAGTCGGTGCAATTCAAATCGTGTAAAGAATTCACGTAGTGCAGTAAAGTTGGGTAGCCGCCGTTGGTAGTGTTCGGGATTGAGCTCCACCGGTACGTCGCGGCGAAGACGTGCCAGCTTACGCGAAAGAAATGCAGTTGATTGCCCCTCTTCCAGTTTTCGACGGATACTCGGCCGCAGTTGATTTAAGGCACTGAACACTCCCTCCAAGGATCCCCATGTCGAAATCAGTCGAGCTGCTGTTTTAAGCCCGATACCCTTAACCCCAGGAATTCCATCGCTGGCATCCCCGGCCAGCGCTTGCACATCCACTACTTGGTTAGGGGCGACCCCAAAATAGGCGTGTACTTCATCAATTCCCCATTTTTCATAACCTTCACCTCGACCGCGTGTGCGTAGAAGCCGAACATGGGGATTGACCAGCTGCCCAAAGTCTTTGTCTGAAGATACGATATAGACTTCCCATCCATCAGTGGCAGCCTGTTCTGCCAATGTGGCAATGATGTCATCGGCCTCGAATCCTGCTACCTCTAAGGTTGGCAAACCCAACAGGTGCGTGACCTCTTGGATATAGGGCAACATGTCGGTGATATCCTTGGGTTGTTCCGGGCGGTGTGCTTTGTAGGCTTCGTAGATCTCGGTGGTACGAAAGGTGGGGCCCTTCGAGTCGAACACCACCACAATATATTCCGGACTGTAGGTGTCAAGTAGTTCAAGTAGAGAATTAAGGTAGCCAAAAAGGGCCGAAACGTTTTTCCCATCGGAAGTCAACCGGGGATTACGAATCATTGCATAGTAGGCCCGATAAACCAGGCCCATTGCATCAACCAAAAAGAGCTTTTTTTCATTGACCATACCCAGACTTTACTCACCCATAAAGCAAACTTACAAGTTCATATTACTTTGCCTTAAAACCGTTGCAAGTGGATAATGATGGTGGTATCCTTCCGAATACACACCCGAGCATCTTCAAAAGATGGGGGGGATAGGGTCAGTAGGGAAGGTTGCACATCTTGTGAGAATCCCACATCCTCGACTGGATAGCCCCAAAAATTGCGATCAAATTGTCCGTTGTTATTGACATCATGGAATATAACGATGCCATAACATCTGCCTTGTTGAACAGGCATTTGGAGGATGGTTTCTGGCGAACGGGCCATTGCCACCCCATTTCGGTAAATATCGGAGTCTGACGTAGAGGTGAATTTTCGAGCATTGTCATATATCGCCATTCGGATAACGCCCTCCGCCGTTGATATGTTGCGGACTTTTATCCTCAGTATCACTTCTTGAGCGTGGGAAGCAGATATAACCAAACTACTTGCAATTGTTGCCGTAATCCATATCCTCATTTGAACGAACGAGTTACTTGCTACGCCGTAGGTGAATGCATGGCATTTCGGAATTGTTTGACAGTTTGGGCAGGATCATCAGACTGGAAGATCGAACTTCCGGCCACTAAGAAATCGGCTCCTGCTTTGACCAGTTCACCAGCATTAGCCGGCGTAACCCCCCCGTCCACAGCAATGTGGAGCGGATGGGTCATTCCTTGAACCAGGCACCGAAGTCGCCGAACCTTCTCAATAGTATGCGGTATAAAACGTTGTCCACTAAATCCCGGGTTAACACCCATTAATAGAACCAGATTGGTAATATCCAAGACATCTTCTAACATCGACACAGGTGTGTGGGGATTAAGGGCAATACCTGGTTGGGCTCCGGCTTCTCGAATGGAAGTTAATGTTCGATGTAAGTGGCGGACGGTTTCGTAGTGAACGGTGAGGATAGTAGCACCAGCCTGTACGAATTGGCGAATATAACGTTCGGGGTGCACCGTCATTAAGTGAACATCCAGTGGCAAGGAAGTGGCCTTGCGAAAGGCAGCGACAATGGAAATACCAAAGGTAAAATTGGGTACGAACACCCCATCCATCACGTCGAGGTGGACATAGTCAACACCCCATGTTTCGAGTTGTCGGGCCAGTGCTTGAATGTTGGAAAGATCCGCTGATAAGATCGAAGGTGCTAAATAGGGCCGACGCATGCCATACGCTGTTGAATTAGTAGCGTCGGAGCGGAGGGCGGCGCCTTCGGTTGTTTGGTCCCTTCTTACCACCTCTACCATTCGAATGGGAAGGATGCGACGACCGATTCTCTATGTGTTCGGGGCGTTTGGTCATGGCTTTGATCGAGAGGCGGACCTTGCCTGTTTTCTCATCAATCTCTACCAGCTTGACAGTCACTTTTTCACCTTCTTTCAATCCAGTTGCTTCCATGGAAGGGACATGTTCCCATTGGATCTCAGATATATGTAATAGCCCTTCTTTACCGGGAAGATACTCCACAAAAGCCCCGTATGGCACGATTGCCTTAACCGTTCCTTCGTATATTTTGCCTACCTCTGGCTTTTGGGTTACCCCCTTAATCCAGTCCACTGCCCGTTGAATCAGTTCGGCGTTTTTACCACTGATCTCCACCACAGCAGTGGCATTGGGGGCGTAGCCATCTTCTTCTTGGATAATGGAGATGGTGGTCTCTGTTTCACCTTGAAGTGCTTGGATGTGCTTCCCGCCGGGTCCAATAACGGTTCCCACAAACTCCCGTGGTATCTCGATTTTTATAATTCGCGGGGCGAATGGCTTTACGTCAGGACGCGGCGCCGGGATAGCTTTCTCCATTTCTCGGCGGATGTATTCGCGACCGGCACGGGCTTGTTCCAATGCTTCACGAAGAATTTCCCGCGTGAGTCCTTTGACTTTCAGGTCCATCTGTAGGGCGGTAATCCCCGCCGACGTTCCTGTTACCTTAAAGTCCATATCGCCCAGATGGTCTTCATCTCCAAGGATATCCGAAAGAATCGCATAGCGGCCATCATCATCCATGATCAATCCCATGGCGATGCCCGATACGTGCCCTTTCATCGGAATTGCTGCATCCATTAATGCCATGCTCGCTGCACACACCGTCGCCATCGATGACGAGCCGTTAGATTCCAGGATATCAGAAATGATGCGAATTACGTACGGATTTTCTTCTTCGGAGGGTAACACCATCTCAATTGCCCGGCGTGCTAGGTTGCCATGCCCAATTTCACGGCGGGAAGGTGCCCGCTTGGGGCGCACTTCGCCAGTGGAAAACCCCGGAAAGTTATAGTGAAGTAAAAATCGGTCTTCTCCTTGTTCCATAACGCGGTCGATCAGCTGTACATCAGCTTGACTGCCCAACGTCACCGAAGCCAACGCCTGTGTCTCGCCACGAATGAAAAGGGCCGATCCATGTACCGCAGGCAACACATCCACATCGCACCTAATGGGGCGAATGTCTGTAGTTGAACGTCCGTCCAATCGCTTCCCATGATCTAATACCGCTTTACGAATGGCTTCCCGTTTCGCCACCTTGAAATATTTATCGACCAGCGGCCGCTTTTCTGTCATCACTTCTTCACCCACCGATGCAACAACTGTTTCATACAGTTGCTCAAAAAAGCTATTGCGCTCTTGCTTAGAAGACGGGGAAAGGGCGAACTGATAGGCTTTGTCAAAGACCAACGCATGGATACGTGCTTGAAGCGCCTCATCGGGTGGCAGCTCATGTTGGTAATTTCGGGGGGGACGGCCATATTGTTCTTTGAGTTGAGCCAAGTGGACAGCCATTTCCTTAATGGCGGCATGGGCATGATCGAGGGCGTCGATCACTGTTTCTTCCGACTCCTCCTTCATCTCGCCTTCCACCATCACGATGGCGTCTGGAGTGCCTGCCACGATCAAATTCAACGTTGCATCTTCGAGCTCCTGCATCGTGGGATTGATTTTCCATTCACCATGGATCCGTGCCACCCGCAATTCTACCATCGGCCCATTAAACGGAATATCCGATAAGGTAATGGCTGCCGATGCTGCCAATCCCGCCAGCGCATCCGGCAAGATGTTTTTGTCTGCCGACAACAGCTGAATCATTACCTGGATATCGCTGTGATAGTCTTCCGGAAAGAGTGGTCGCAAGGCACGATCTACCAATCGGCTGACCAATACTTCATAATCCGATAGTTTG
>CAYVLB010000045.1:0-14816 GCA_964452325.1 uncultured Sphingobacteriales bacterium
CTATTTCCTTGCAGGTGCGGCTTCTCCCACCTTCTTTAAAGCCCGACCAACCGGCTTCGAAATAGGGACGTCATCCGATACGAGAAGCCCTTGGGGGTGCGGATAATCCATAAGCCGCCCACGTGGGGTAATTGTTCAATCAATTCGATGGCACTATCGATTGGCAACACCATGGCAGCAGTGGCTAAGGCATCGGCGGTTGTACAATCCGGGGCAATAACGGATACGCTGACCACCTGGGTGATGACGGCCTGGCAGCGTCGAGGATCTACAATGTGAGTTATCGTATCTCCTTGTCCATTTTTTCGGAATTGGCGATACGATCCAGAAGTGGCGATTGCTTCGTTGCGGAGCAGCAAGGTTTGGATGATATCATGGGGTTTAGCCTGGGGGGATGGTAAGTTGATACCGACCCGCCAATACCGATTTTGGCAGCTCTTGCCTAATGCCCGAAGTTCTCCACCCACCTCCACCAAGTAGCGTTTGATCCCATGGCGCTCGAGCATCTGCCCAACCCGATCCACCCCAAATCCCTTAGCAATCGCAGAAAAGTCTAACGAGACCTTCGGATGCTGCTTGATAAGCATATGCCCTTTTCGTCGAATTCGTGAAAAACCAATAAATCGACAGATAGAGTCTAGCACCATAGAGTCCTTGGTCGGTGGCCCAAATCCATAATACTGGATAAGTGATAAAACGGTGGGGTCAAAAGCGCCGTAAGTCTGTCGGTAAATTTGCCAGGCATCCGTAAAAACTTTTTCAAAAATGGAGTCTTGAACGAGAAAAGAATCTGGAGACTGGTTGAACTCCGAAATTGTTGAATGGGGAATATAGGTAGACACGGAAGCATTCACCGAGTCGAGTACGGCTTGAATCTCTGGTGCTAAATCCCGTCCTTCGGGATCGATGTATTTGACGGTGTAGGTGGTTCCCATGGTTTGCCCCCGTACGATACGGTGTTTGCAGGGAGTAGGCAAGCATCCGGTCCCAAACAATGCACTGAGGAATATCCCCATCGGGAAGCATCTAAGAATTCGCATCGAGAAAGTGTTCGAAGATTTGTTTCCAAAGGTAAAATCGCAGGTTCACCTGATGACTTACCACCCGTTTTTCCATAATCGGTTCTAAGTAGTTCAGCACACGATCCGATAGACATAAGAGGATATGGTGATCCATCTTTTGCGTTTCATGATCCTGCCATTGGACCGGGAGTTGATGCCACCACTGGGTCAATCCCTCAATCAGCTGGTCTGGATCGGTAGTTCCTCGGGTTTCGAATGGTTCAATAAGGAAGTTGAAAAAGTCTGCAAATCGAGGAGCGTTCCACCGGACATGTTCCCAGTCAACGGCATAGATGGTGTGGCCATCCCAATAAATATTCCGCGGAGAAAAATCACCATGAGCAAGGGCAAACATGAAATGTTGACTGCGGATCAGGTGTAGCGCCCGCTGAATAAGACTCATCAACATCATTACATTTTGAGGACTCACGCCAGATGGCACATCACCATTGTTTGCCCGCCGAGCAATTGTTGCGATACGTTCCTTCCACCGGTTTGCTTCTATCCACTCTTCAAGAGAGTAATTTTTCGCCCACCGCACTTGGATTGCTTCCCAACACCGGACAATGGGCAGTGTCAATTCTTCCACAGGGTGGGCATTCATTGGGAATATTGGAGTCAGGATCGAATATTCCTCATGCCACTGTACGCGGGGTACGACAAGACCGGGAGGTTTATTTTCCGCAATGCGGTGTATGGCTTTTACTTCCGACCAGATCCCATTCTTTGCTCCTTTTCGGATCGCCAATTTGACAAAGGCGACGATTTCTTTCCGATTCCACAAAGGGATCAATACCCGTCCTGTAATGTTCATTCGTCCAGCGAATAAGGCGTAATGAGAAAACTCAATGGCAAGATCGGAACTTAAGAACGACAACGGAGAGGAGGTGAGCTGGTAGCTAATGAAACGCGCCTCAGTAATCCAGCGCCATCGATTCGTGGCAGCAGCCAGCGCCACCATCCAACGCCATAAACGCGGATAGGCAAGGTCTTCGACATACAATTGGTTAAAGTGGGCATTGCGCATTCCATCGGGGATAACCCATCGAATCGTTTGATATGGATTTTCGATGATATAATGTGTGTGACGATAAGGGAGGAGCTCCTCATCGGTGGTATAAGGATAAAAAGATATCGCAGAGTTGAGGCGCTTGAGGGGAAAAGGGTGGCGTCGGATCGGCAATTTGGAGATATTGATCACACCATAGGAAACGGGACGACGACCGATTTGTTGGACAGTAGCCCGGTCTCGAACAAAGATGAGGTCCGTGTGCCAATTTTCTCGGACCCTGTGATGAGGATCCAGCACAAACACTTGGCCCGCATTCGGCATAAATACCTTGCGAAGCAGGTAGAGGTCACTTTCGAAGAATTGAAACTTATCCTCTTTCGGTGTTCGATCGATCAATGGAATCATCTCCCCCTCTTGGTTTCTCAGAACGGCGGCATTTCGCCGTTGGATGCATCGGCTTCATTATATGAGCTGTCTGGGTCTGATAATTTCGACGGACGATATTCGATATTGCCATCCACTGTGGGAAGGGCTTCCCATTTAGCAAAAGTGGCAAACTCTTCAATGAATCGGATCGGTACGATGGGTGTTTCACCATGCCGATTCTTGGCAAAGATAATTTCAGCATATTGACGGGCTTGGGCAGGATCCATTTCGGAGGGAACGAGTCCTGCTTTGGCAGGACGATGGATGAATAGCACAAGGTCGGCATCCTGCTCGATAGCACCCGACTCTCGGAGGTCAGCAAGCATGGGACGCTTCCCTCCGCGTTTTTCAACTTCTCGGTTCAATTGTGACAAGGCAACTACGGGCACTTCCAGTTCCTTCGCAATGGCTTTGAGTGTACGTGAGATGGTGCTAATTTCTTGCTCACGGTTAAAGGATGACCTCCGCTCACCATGTACTTGCATGAGCTGAAGATAATCAACCATAATCAATCCCACACCATGATGGGCTTTGAGTCGTCGGGCTTTAGCTCGCAGCTCGAAGGGGTCGAGGCTTGGGGTATCATCAATAAAAATGGGAGACTTTTCGAGCTTACGTGCGGCATGTTGAATTTTCTTCATTTGATAGTCATCAATACGGCCCGAACGGATATCGGGCATTTTGACTTGGGCTTCCATGCTAATTAGCCGCCCCACCAACTGTTCCCGACTCATCTCAAGCGAAAAGATAGCCAATGGAACTTCGTAATGCAGGGCTGCATTGCGAGCCATTGACAACATAAATGAGGTTTTCCCAATACCAGGACGGGCCGCTAGGATGATGAGATCGGACTTTTGCCATCCTGCGGTCACACGGTCGATATCCACGTATCCACTCGGGACCCCCACCAATCCCTCCTTATGTTCTCGGGCTTTTTCCAATTCACTGAAAAAGTCAGGCAGGATATCCTTAATGGGCTGGTACCTTGTCCGAAAGGTTTGTTCCATGATTTTGAACAACTCCTGTTCGGTAGTGCTGAGGAGTTCGAATGTGTCGGTTTGTTGCGCACGAGCCTTTTGAAGGGTTTTCCCAGAAAATCGAATTAGCTCACGAAGAATATATTGCTCCACCAAAAGTTCTGCATAGGCGATCAGATTGATGGTGGAGGCAACAGGTTCCATCAGCTGAACAAGGTATCCAACACCTCCCACTTCTTCAAGGTATCCTTTCCGACGAAGCGTTGATTCGATCATGGGTATGTCAATCCGAAGCCGCTGCCGGAACAGGTCTAGCATGGCCTCATAGATAATGGCATGCCGACCATCGTAAAAAACTTCGGGACGGAGGAGATCGAGTACCTCCGTAATAGATTCGGGTGCGGACAGGAGACTCCCCAACACGAGGCGCTCAACGTCGATATTGTGGGGCATCACACCGACGTGCAAATCCTCAGCAGTGGTTTTTTTATTAGCGGACTTTCGAGGCGACATTATTATCGTGCGTTTTGGGCAATCTGCATTCCTAATACGTGAGGATACTTTGGACGGACCTTCCCCCAACTAACTTGTTGGAGGCCTTTTCGTAAGAGACGCCGCTTAAGGGATGTAATCCGATCGATGAACAATATCCCATTCAAATGGTCATATTCATGTTGGATAATCCGGGCGGCAAGGTCATCGAATGTTTCTTCACAGGAACGTCCTTCCAAGTCTTGGAAACGAAGAGTGACCTGGGGAGGACGCTTAACCTTAGCGCGAATCGTAGGAATACTCAAACAGCCTTCTTCGTATAAGAACGGCACACCTTCCAGTCGAAGGACTTCCGGATTGATAAAGATCCGTAGGGTCGCATCATCATCGAGGTCAGGCTGGATAATAAAAATCCGGGCATTAGCCAATACCTGCGGGGCCGCCAACCCAATCCCTTCCGCATGATGCATGGTCTCGATCATATCGTGAATCAATCGACGCACCTCCCCATTTATCGAACTCACTTTTTTGACCTTCTGGCGGAGGAACGGGTGCGGGTATAGGGCAATGGAACGTATCATGAGCGATCAGCATTTTTTCGTTGAAGGTAACGTTCCAAGATAAGTGAGGCGCTAACTTTATCGATATTGCTTTTGCTATGGCGCTGACTCCGGGTAGCTCCCGCTATCCGGAGGATGTGGGCAGCTTGTTGGGAAGTGTAATCTTCCGACTCTGTAACCACAGGAATGTGAGGAAAAGACTCCCGAAGTTGACGAATCCATTGCAACACACGTTGGTAATGGTTACGGTGCTGCGAAGTGGAAGGTTGGGGCAGGCCAACAACGATCAGTTCAACGGGCTCTTTGGATAAATAGCCTTTAATAAAATCCAATATTTGATCGGAAGGGATGGCAGCCAGTGGCTGCGGTATCATTTGTAGGGGATCCGTCACCGCCACTCCGGTGCGTTTTTGTCCATAGTCAATTGCTAAAATCCGCGCCATTCGCAAAATCCATTGAGGGAGGAAACATCAGCAAAGTAGCAAAAAAGAAATTAAACACATCCGAGACACCCTCATCACTTGTGATGAAAATATTTACCGTATAAGGACCAATCCCTCCCGCCTATCTTATGAGATTTGATACCCTATGGCCCATAGGAGGATTAACAGCATGCAGTGGGATGCTTTCCACTGGTAGCACTTGACTCATTGGGGGGCATTTTTAAACAATATCCCATAGATTTGATCTCCAAACACTTACTGCCCATGCCTACGCTTGGTGAATTGGTAAAAATTCTCGAAGGATATTTCCCGACGGACTGGCAAGAAAAGTGGGACAACAGCGGATTGCTAACTGGCGACCTACTCCAACCGATTGAGAAAATCATAGTAACAGTAGATATTACCGAATCCGTCGTCCGGGAGGCTGTCACCTGGGGAGCCTCGTTAATTGTGGCACATCATCCCCTAGTGTTTCGGCCATTGAAGCGTTTAGTAGAATATAGCTGGGTAGAACGTACTTTGCTCTTGGCAATCCGAGAAAACATTGCCTTGTATTGTGCACATACCAATGTTGACGTCGCCCCAGAAGGACTGAATGCATACATCGGCCGCCAGATGGGATTGCAACACATGGAAGTGCTCCGCCCGCACCGCCGCTTCTGGAAAGTCATTACCTATGCTCCCCCATCGGCAGTCGATTCGGTCCGTCGGGCAATGTGGAATGCGGGTGGGGGACGGCTGCCCGGGAAAGCATACGACCGAGTAAGTTTTCTCGCAAGTGGTCAAGGAACCCATGCATTGGTAGAAGCTACATCGCCCAGCACCACCGAAGAAGTACGCATCGAATCGGTAGTAGACGACGCCTTCCTGCAAGATGTGCTTGCAGCGGTACGGGCAGAGCATCCGTACCAGGAACCCGTTATCGATATTTTTGAAATCAACTCCCTTACCTCGGGACGTGGTCTGGGCATCGTCGGCAACTTATCTAATCCGTTGAAATATCCTGCGTTCCTCAAATGGGTGAAAGAGATATTTGATACCCCAACCTTGCAATACACTCCTCCCATAGCTAAGCACATCCAACGGGTGGCATTTGTCGGGGGCAGTGGAGCGTCTTTGCTCGAAGATGCCGTGCGCGCCAAAGCCGACGTTTTCATCACGGCCGACGTTAAATACCATCAGTTCTTCGAATCCATAGGACGCATTGCCCTCATCAGTCTTAATCATTACGACTCGGAAAAGGCCGTCATGGACCTTTTGCTAAAAATCATCCAACGCAAGTTTCCTAATATTGCGGCCCGAAAGACACATGTCGATACCAATCCAATCGCTTATTTCTAAAAAGTGGGGCCTTCCCCTACGGCGGGGGCACTACCTTAACGGGGATCAACCTAAAAAAAGCTACATATGAACACTCGAAAAAGCACCGAAGATCAGCTATTCGAATTGGCATACGTGCAAGTGACTGACAATCTAATACGCCGGCTGATGGAATTGCAAGGCGAACTCCCCATGGAAATCCGCGACCTCGAAGATGAAATCGAGGGGATGCAGACCCGAAAAGAACAATTAGAAAAACGAAAAAAAGAAATCCAACAAGAAATCCGCCTTCTTCAAGGACGCATTGAAACTGCCAAGCGGCTCATCACTAAATACGATGCCCAAAAAATGCAAGTAAAAAACAATCGTGAATACCTTGCACTGGAAAAAGAAACCGAACTTCAACAATTGGAAATTATCGAATCTGAAAAACACATCGCTCAACTAACAAAAGAATTAGAAGGCAGCGATGATACCCCAGGCATCGACGAGCAAATCAACACCCTTACTGCTGGGATTGCTGAGAAACAAAAGCAACTGGAAAGCCGACGTATCGAATTAGATGAAATCCTTGCCGACACTGGCCGAGAATTAGAAGAGCTCGAGGAACTTCGCGAAAAATTCTGGGAATCGATGGAACAACGCCTTCAGAAAGCCTATCTCCGGATTCGCAACAATTTTATGAACAAAATAGCAGTTGTTACCATCGAGCGTGATGCCTGCGCGGGATGCCATAGTCAGGTGCCCCCCCAACGTCAACTCGATATCGGCCGCCGACAAAAAATCATCGTGTGTGAAAACTGCGGACGCATCATCGTAGATCCTGACCTGATGCAAAATGCCACTGAAAAAATCCGATCGATGGTCAAGCTATCAGCCCTCCAACACGAAGAAGAAACCACCGAAGAATAGATTGACTCCGACCTCAATCGAGACCCTTTCATATGCTGCGAGTAGGCATGTCAGTTGCCTCATGGGGGTGATCAGCAAACAATAGGCGATATGGCTGATTTATTGGCCCCCCTTAACCCCGCCCAACGTTCTGCCGTCATCCACCCCCATGGACCTGCCTTGGTAGTAGCAGGAGCAGGAATTGGTAAAACCCGCGTTCTTACTCATCGTGTTGCATATCTCCTCCAACAAGGACAATGGCCTGAAAGCATCCTAATGGTTACTTTCACCAACAAGGCCGCCGGCGAGATGAAAGAACGCATCGCCACCATGATCGAAGAAGCAGTGGTGCACGACCTCTGGGCCGGGACTTTCCATTCCGTTGCCGCCCGCATCCTTCGACGGCATGCCCACCAATTAGGATATCCCCGATCATTCTCCATTTACGATGCCGATGATTCCAAAAACACCGTTAAGCGCGTGGTCAATGCGTTAGGACTATCCACAGATCAATACAAGCCCAAAGCTATTGCCGAACGTATATCATGGATAAAAAGCCATTTTATCACCCCCGAACAATATGCCGAAGATAGCGAACTTCGAACAGCGGATAAACAGCGTCAGCAGCCTGAATTTTATCGCATCTACCACGCCTACCAACAGCGCCTTTTCGAGGCAGGCGCTATGGATTTCGACGACCTCCTTCTAAAATGGCTGCAGCTGCTGGACCAATTCCCCGATATTCTCGAACTCTACCAGCGCCGTTTCGAACATATCCTCGTCGATGAATATCAGGATACCAACACCCTTCAATATCTGATCATTCAAAAGCTGGCCACCCGACATCGCAATATCTTCGTGGTGGGCGATGATGCCCAAAGTATCTATTCCTTTCGGGGAGCCAATTATCACAACATTCGTTTTTTTCTGTCCGACTACCCCGATGCTAAAATTTACAAACTCGAACAAAACTACCGATCCACACAGATCATCATCGAAGCAGCCAACAAAGTAATCACCCACAACCCTCAACTCATCCCCAAAAAGCTGTGGTCAACCAAAAGAGGTGGAGAAAAAATTAAATACTACACCGCCCCAGATGAAGGGGACGAGGCCCGATACGTCATATCGGTTATTCAGCATCTTCACCAACAACAGCAGTATCCCTATTCGGACTTTGCTATTCTTTACCGCAACAATTCCCTTTCCCGTCCGTTCGAGGAAATGCTCAAACGAGAAGGCATTCCTTATGAAATCATCGGTGGCATCTCCTTCTACCAGCGCAAAGAAATCCGAGATGCCATCGCTTACTGGCGACTCATTGTCAATCCCTACGATGAAGAGGCTTTATTACGAGTGATCAATTTTCCAGCTCGCGGCATCGGTAAAACTACCCAACATAAACTATTTATCGCAGCTCGGGAAAACGGAGTCCGCCCCTGGGAAGTGGTATGCAATCCATCCCGCTTTGGAATCCGACATTCCAAGATGGAACAATTTGCCACGATGATTCGACGGATGCAATTAGAGGCTGAGGAAACACCCGCCGACATAATTGGGGAAGCAATTCTTAAAGAAAGTGGCCTACTTCACCATTATGAAGATGGCAGCGAGGAAAGTAAAAATCGGCTGGAAAATCTTCATGAACTCATCGACACGCTTCACTCTTACGTGCAAGAGTCCCCTCCGGATGAGATCCGTACCCTGGGCGACTTTCTCCAGGAAGTTGCACTAATCACCACTGCCGAAAACGTTGAAGGTCCCGCCGACGGTGTTAAGCTATTAACGGTTCACAGTGCCAAAGGGCTTGAATTCCCCGTCGTATTCATTGTAGGACTTGAAGAAGGTATCTTCCCTTCCCACTTCTCGCAAGGAGTCCGAGAAGATATCGAGGAAGAACGGCGCTTGTTTTATGTGGCAATCACACGCGCTAAAGACCTTCTATATCTGACCCGGGCATACAGTAGGTTCCGATGGGGAACCCGAGAAAGTGGTGACCCCAGCCGCTTTATCAAAGAAATTGGCCATCAACATATCGAACCTGTGCATCGCAAATCACAAACCCCTTCCCTACCCATTTACCGCACCAAAGTCGCCTCTGTGTACACCCCCCCGGAACAACCCGATTTCCAAGCCGAGCCCATCCAGCAGCTTCGTCCCGGCGAACGCATCGAACACAACCGATTCGGTGTGGGCCAAGTTATCGAGGTGATTGATTCAGGTAGCCTCCAAAAGGCAATCATTAACTTTGAAGCGCACGGGAAAAAAACCATCATGATCAAATACGCTAAAATGCGGCGCTATGAAAGCACGTGAAGGCCTTACCTATAACACTGATCGCGATCTTATAAAGTATCGGCAATATGGACGCATCATTCAAGATGCAGTAGAACGTATCAAATACCTGTCCAACCGTAAGGATCGAACACACGCAGCCCGTCGGGTCATTCAAATGATGGCTGCCCTCACACCCGGATTTCGCAATACCGATGAGCATTGGCACAAGCTATGGGATCATCTCTACCTAATTGCTAACCTCGAACTGGATATCGATGCCCCTTTTCCACCACCCCACCCCCCAGAAAAGTTCCCTCCGCAAAAAATCAATTACCCTACCTATGAGGTGCGATATCGATTCCTGGGCAGGAATGTCGAATCATTGATTCAAAGAGCCCTCCGGTTGCCCCACGAAGAAATGCGGATCGAACTGATCAACATCATCGCAAACTTTATGCGGATGGCCTATCGGCAGTGGAACAAGGGTGATATTTCAAAAGAAAAAATCTGCCATTACATCCACCAACTCTCGGAAGGTGCTTTCGAGAAAGAATGGCTCTGTAATATAATCCAATTGACCACCAACAACGGACACGCACGCCAACGCTCCCGAGGACGCTCCCAACGCAATCGCCGATAGCGGCAATGGCCTATCTCCGTATTACCGGACCTTCTCGCCTCCACGGCGAAATAATCCCCCAAGGTGCTAAAAATGAGGCCTACCAAGTATTGGCAGCAGCATTGCTGGCCGATGCTCCCGTCACCATCGAGAATGTGCCCGACATACTCGACCTCCAACGATTTATCCAAATCCTCAAAGGCCTGGGATGTAATATCGACCAACCAACCCACCACACCTATCAAATTGACCCAGCCAATGTCTCCCCCGATTTCTTAGCCGACCCCGAATATCAACAACTGGGCGGGTCCATTCGGGGGTCGCTTATGCTATTAGGTCCACTCCTCCGACGATTCCATGAAATCCGAATACCTCGTCCCGGTGGCGACAAAATTGGCCGACGACGGCCCGACGTGCACTTTGAAGGATTACAACGGCTCGGCGTCGAAGTAATCCCTCATCGAACCCACTATGTGGTCCGCCGACAAGGACCCCTTCGGGGAGCGTTTATCTATCTTTCAGAACCATCTGTAACAGGGACTGCTAACGTAATGATGGCTGCTGCCCATGCCCAAGGACGTACCACCATCTACAATGCTGCTTGTGAACCCTACATACAACAACTCGGAACCATGCTTCAACAAATGGGGGTCACCATCGAAGGCTTGGGCACGAACCGTATCATCATCGAAGGCACCCAACGTTTCAATGGCGTACGCCATCGATGCGATCCCGATATGCTCGAGATCGGAAGCTTCATCGGACTGGCTGCCATCACCGACTCCGACATCACCATCCGCGAAGCACGAATCGATAAGCTGGGACTCATCCCTCAAGCCTTTGAAAGGCTAGGCATTCAACTGGAAATCGGCCATGATTATATCCGCATACCTCCACAAGGCCACTATCAAATCCAATCATCAATCAGTGGCGGAATTCCCACCATCTATGATGCACCATGGCCGGGTATCACTCCCGACCTCCTCAGTATCATTCTGGTAGTGGCAACCCAAGCCAAAGGCAATTTACTCATTCACCAAAAAATGTTTGAAAGCCGACTCTTTTTCGTAGACCACCTCATCGACATGGGAGCCCAAATCATCTTATGTGACCCCCACCGGGCAGTGGTAATGGGGCTTGACCGACAGTCTCCCCTCTATGGTATCCGAATGCGGTCGCCCGACATCCGCGCAGGTGCCGCCCTACTTATCGCCGCCGTAGCCGCCGAAGGAGAAAGCATCATTTATAACATCGAACAAATCGACCGCGGCTATGAACGAATTGACCTAAAAATTCGTCAATTGGGGGGCACCATTGAACGCATCATGGAAACGGAATGACTCTCTCATAGTAGAAGGTAATGCCTTGCCGGATAAGAGCAAGAGCTCCATCGCCAGTAAATATCACAGCTACATAAAGTGGATTGAAGGCGGTAACATCTAACAACCACAAAAGTAGCTTCCAATATCGAGACGATAGGGTTCTAATCGGACGATGCCTTGAGGTTCTATACCTTTGCAGGCCAAGAGAATGGAAGGCATCGCATACTAAGGAGCCATGGCAATTAAAGATCGGACGCTTCCCTCCATTGTTCCATACGAACACAACCCGCGCAATTGGAATCCTGATCAAATATTGAAAGAATACCGATGGGCAGTTGTAAGTCGGGAAGCCAGTTATCTGGGTCGAAAGGAGGTACTAACCGGCAAAGCCAAGTTTGGCATCTTCGGAGATGGGAAAGAATTGCCTCAGGTGGTACTAGCTCGCTATTTCAAGCCTGGTGATTGGCGTTCTGGATATTATCGCGATCAAACGTGGATGTTCGTTAGTGGTATCTGCACGGTACGACAGTTTTTCGCCCAGCTTTACGCCGATCCCGATTTGGGACACGATCCCATGTCGGGAGGACGCCAAATGAATGCCCATTTTGCTTCGCGAATCCTCGATGGCGAGGGCCGATGGAAAAGTTTAACCCAACATCACCATACTTCCGCTGATTCTTCCCCAACCTCCAGCCAAATGCCTCGATTGGTGGGCTTGGGATATGCTTCTAAACTGTACCGGGAATTGGAAGCCCTCCATGAACTGACCCAATTTTCCAACTATGGCAACGAAATTGCGTGGGGCAGCATTGGGAATGCCAGTGCGGCAGAAGGATTGTTTTGGGAGTCGGTCGACGCTATCGGGAATCTCATGGTCCCTGTGATTCTTTCTATTTGGGATGATGACTACGGTATCTCTGTACCCAATACCTATCAGCATACCAAATACGATGTCGGCGAACTGCTCAAAGGCTTCGAGTATGACCCCAACAAGCATCAAGGATATTACCTTTTCCGCGTCCGATGCTGGAATTATGCGGAGTTAACTGAAGCCTACGCCGCTGCCGAATACTATGCACGCCACTATCATATCCCCGCCATCGTTCATGTGGTTGAATGCACCCAACCTCAGGGGCATTCCACATCCGGATCCCACGAGCGCTACAAAACCAAAAACCGTTTAGAGTGGGAACGTCAATACGACTGCATCCGCCAATTTCGCCAGTGGATACTGAAAGAAGGGCTGGCGGACGAAGCCACCCTCAATACGATCGATAAAGAGGCCAAACAATTCGTCCGTAAGGAACAAAAGGCAGCATGGAAAGAATTTACGGCACCTATCAAAGACAAGTATCGTGAGGCCATACAATATTTTGAGTCCATTGCCAATGCCACCCCGGAGGTGTCAGAATCGGTCCGCAAGCATATCCAATCCCTGAATCGACCATTAGAAGTTAGCCGAAAGCATCTTTTTCAGGCAATATATGACGTATTAATAGCAACCCGCCGTCATCCTTCCACTGCCCGGGACGAACTGATCGCGTGGAAAAACCAATTATGGCAGGAAAATCGGTTCCGCTACGGATCACATCTGTATAGTGAGGGAGACGCATCCATTCTGAAGGTAACGCCCGTGCCACCTCGCTATTCTGATGATGCTCCCATGCTCAATGGATATGAGATCATCAACCGATATTTCGATGCACTCTTGGCACGCGACCCTCGGGTGTTCTTTATTGGTGAAGACGTGGGACAAATCGGAGACGTCAACCAAGGTTTAGCAGGCCTCCAAGCCAAATACGGGGAGTTGCGTGTCACCGACACTGGCATCCGCGAGGCCACCATCGTTGGGCAAGGCATCGGATCCGCTTTGCGAGGTTTGCGCCCTATCGTTGAGATTCAATATTTAGACTATCTTTTGTTTGCGCTTCAAACGATGAGTGACGATATTGCCACCATGCGGTGGCGAACAGTGGGAGGGCAAAAGGTGCCGCTGATTATTCGAACACGTGGCCACCGTTTGGAAGGCATTTGGCATTCAGGATCCCCAATGGGAGGTATTCTCCACCTTACGCGGGGGATACGAATTGCCGTACCCCGCAACTTTGTTGAAGCCGCCGGATTATACAATGCTGCAATGGCTTCCGATGAGCCTGTCCTGATCGTCGAACGTCTCAATGCCTACCGCCTCAAAGAGCGCCTTCCCGACAATCTTGCGGAGATAACCATCCCATTCGGCATACCAGACATTGTTCGGAATGGCCAGGACGTTACTATCGTTACCTACGGTGCCTGCGTCGATATAGTAATGGATGCTGCACAGCGACTCGAGGCAGTGGGAGCCGACGCCGAAATCATCGATGTACGGACCCTCAATCCATTTGATGTGAAAGGTAGCATCCTCCAATCATTGAAAAAAACCAATCGGATCGTCTTCGTCGACGAAGACGTTCCAGGTGGCGCTACTGCATTTATGATGCAGGAGATACTTGAGCGCCAGCAAGGATATTATTGGTTGGACTCTGAGCCCATCACCATCTCCGGGGCCGAGCACCGCCCGGCCTATGGATCGGACGGTGATTATTTCTCTAAACCTAACGCTGAACAAATCTTCGAACGGGTTTACCAACTTCTCAACGAAGCCGATCCTGCCCGATTCCCGGACCGCTTCTAAAACCCATTGACCATGCAAAACTTGCTTCAATGGCTTAGTACAGTTGATGTGGTATGGCAAGCACTCTTAGCTGGTACATTCACGTGGTGGATTACCGCAGCTGGAGCAGCCACCATTTTTTTCTTTCGAAATATCAATCGGAAAGTGCTCGATGCCATGCTCGGCTTTGCCGCCGGCGTGATGATTGCTGCCAGTTTTTTTTCACTACTTGCCCCTGCCATTGAAATGGCAGAGGAGATGGGGCAACTCCCATGGCTTACTATCAGCACCGGCTTTGCTATGGGCGGCATTTTCATTGCATTAGTTGATAAGTTCTTACCCCATCTTCATCCCGGGTTTTCGGAAGATCACATCGAGGGGGTGCGTACCCAATGGCAAAAAAGCATCCTATTAGTACTGGCCATCACCCTTCACAACATCCCTGAAGGATTGGCTGTGGGTGTAGCCATTGGAGGAGCCAATACCACAGGGACCATAGCAGCACTGGCAGGGGCTGTAGCATTAGCTATCGGAATTGGCATCCAAGATTTTCCTGAAGGGGTAGCCGTCTCATTTCCTTTACGCCGAGAAGGCCTATCAAAATGGAAAAGCTTTTTCTACGGACAGCTATCGGGAATCGTCGAGCCCATCGGATCTGTAATTGGCGCCATACTTGTCTACCACGTGGCCGCACTCCTGCCATTTGCTTTGGCTTTTTCCGCAGCGGCAATGATCTACGTATGCATTGAAGAACTGATTCCCG
>CAYVLB010000046.1:0-14094 GCA_964452325.1 uncultured Sphingobacteriales bacterium
ACATAGTCTGCCTGGAAAAAAAGGTAGCCATTATCCGTATACAACGAAGCCACATCCAATCCCATCGGGTTAAAAAACAAACGTTGCTCCAATAAAGGTTTGTTATAAATATCCCCGGAATCCAGTCCCAAGGTTTGCTCAAGATGGGATGTTGGGACTTTCGAGTTGCCGATCCAGCGAATGTGTCTTATCCGAAATACCGCCCCCTCATGGACTTTTACTGTAATGTAATAGCCATCCTCCCCTATCCTTACCGAATCATACACTATCCGGAAATCGCGGTATCCATGAGCAAAATACAGCTGAGCCAATGCGCCCTTATCCTCTTCCCACTTAAATGGATCAAAAAGCCCTTTCCGAAATATATTCCACCATCGATAAACTTTGGTATTTGAAAGCACTCGACGTAACCGCTTGTCACTAAACGCCAAATTCCCTTCAAACTCAATGTCCCGAATGCGCAACTTCCGCCCCCGTTGAACATCGACCAACACATGAACCCTTCCATCCTGTGCTGAATCCAGGTAGATGGCAATGGTTGGACGCGCAAAACCTTTCTCTGCAAGGTAGTCGCGGATTACCGAGTGTATACGCGTTTGCGTAACCGTTGTTACTACCTGACCCGCAGCCAGGTCCAACTTTTCATTAATTTTAGTTATCCAACTTTTGGGTAGCCCCTGAATACGAATAGTGGCCAGACGTTTTCCCTCTGCAACTCGAACACGCAGCCAGGCACGGCCCGTCAATTCATCCAGTGAATCAATGACCACTGAAACATCACTAAAAATCTGCGACTCCCACAAACGACGAATTACCATTCCCACATCATCCGACAATACCCGAAAGGGTGCTCCCTCTTTCAAGCCAGCATCCGAAATGATTTCCCGCACGTAATGCGGATCGGCCGCTCCTTCTATCACCAGGCGTTCTACCTTATACTCTTGCAACGCCTCTTGGGCATGTCCCTGTAACAACAACATCACAACAGGTAGGACCAAAAAGATCAAACGTAGGGTCATGGGTTACGAAGTTGTTCACTGGTCATTCCAAAACGACGTTCCCGTTGGACAAACTCGTCAAGAATTTTTATCAAATGTTCCTTTCCAAAGTCCGGCCATAAAACGGAAGGAAAGAACAATTCCGTATAGACTAATTCCCACAACAAAAAGTTGCTGATCCGTTGTTCGCCACTAGTACGGATTAAGATATCCGGATCGGGAATATTGGCTGTACTCAAATATCTCTTAAAGTCATCAGGCGACTGCAAGTTTTCAAGTGCACACGCCCCTTCCCGGGCAATACGCTGGGCAGCCAGTAATATGTCGTTCCTACTTCCATAGTTGAGGGCCACTACCAATGTCAATCGTTTCCCTTGCCGTGTTGCATCCTCAATAAAACGTACACTTTCCTGTACTTGAACAGACAGGTGCTCAACATCGCCTACAAACCGAAGCCGCACCCCTTCTTCGACAAGGTCGTCTGCTTCGCTGCGAATCGTAGAAACCAGCAACTCCATGAGTGCATTTACCTCTCCTTTGGGGCGCAACCAGTTTTCAGTAGAAAAGGCATAAATTGTCAGATACGGAATCCCCAGCTCGGCTACCGCTTTGACAGTCCGACGGATCGCCAATACACCCGCTCGATGGCCTTCCACACGAGGCAGCCCCCGTTGCTTTGCCCAACGGCCATTACCATCCATTATAATAGCCACGTGCCGAACTTTTCGCGATATGTTCATGCTGCCTAATTTCCACCCCTCAGGCAAGGCGGCAAATATAGAGATAGGCTGTCAGAACACAACGCATACCGACCGCAGTACCACGTAATATAGACTTACCGTCCAGGTGAAAAACCAGTCTTTGTTCTGAGGGTTGGCACGCAGCTTCCCCGATACTTCTTCGGGAGAATATATCGAACGATTACTCAACGATACAACTTGCGAGTCTGGATTGTCCATCCACTTTGGATAGTGCCCGGATGCCCCATCCAAATAGTCGGAAAAGGTAGGGTAGGCTCGTAGCGTAGTTTGAATAAAAAAACGGTCACCCAACATCTGCTTAAATCCGACGCCCAAAGGTATTGCTATCGCAACGCCACTTTTCAAACGGCGATCTTTTTCCAAAAACATTCCCCCCAATGGATAGCGGCGGCCTTCGTATTCCGCCACCGGCGAATAATAAAACGCGCTCACGCCTCCTACTGTAAAAAAAGTTCCTGAGGCACTACGAACGTCCAATAAAAACTTCCGAAAATTGAAAACAAGCTCCCATTCCACCCCCATCACCGGCGAAGAAAAATTAAGACCACGCCATCGCGTCGGCGAGTCCACCCTGTCATCAGCCCCCAGGGTACCCCAATATCCACGCAAACCCCACGAAAAATGAGACGACATGTTCTTATGATACGCAGCAAAAAAGGTGGGATAAACCATACTGCCCTTCCAGGACAGATCCCCCCGGTATCTCATGATCCCACCACCTACCGAATAGGCCACATACTGAGCCTGTACACTAACCGCTATCCCACAAAAAGCCCACAAGAAAAAGCGCCTTAATACCAGAAACACCTCGATTTCACCAATACGTACGAGATGGTAATCCCTGCAATGCCATACCAATCCTTATTCGTTGGATCACCTCGGTAAGTCGATGGCGTAGGAATGACTTCTTCTCCCAAAAATTCATCTTCTCGAACCGATAGTTCCCATGCCAGCGCTCCCCGTTCTGCCAACAGAATTTCTTTCTCTACGTAAGTTTTACTCACATCATCCAGATAATCAGTAAACGTCTTACGGATCCCCACCTCGGCTCCCAGCACCAATCGGCTACCCACCATTGCTCGCAAACCCACACCAAATGGAATCACCACTTGCGTTAATTCATATGGTTGCCGAGTAGGGTAGTAAAGGGTTCCCTGCCCCTCTGTTCCCAGGGGCTGCAAGGGAATCCATTCACCATTATAGAGGGCGTGTGGATTAAACCGAACAAGTCCTACACCCACAAAAAGATACGGCGTTGACTTGGCATAACTGCGAACAGTAGGACTAAACGGCATCAAATTCAATTCGGCCGTTAACCCCATATCAACAAGGGGCGACCGAAATGATAGGTTGCGTTGCCGTCGCCTCAGATCCTTGGCATGTCCATCATCGCCCGAGATGGTCCCGTAGAACACATTCGCCTTAACAACCAAAGAGGGCGAATAGTGATAACGAAGGAAAAACCCTGCTGCTGGATGAACTGCCTGTCCATCCAAGACGCCCTCGGTAAGATCGCCATGATAAGCTGAGGCGCCTCCCATCACGCCGACCTCCCAAAAAGGCTTCACCTGCCCCGATAGGGGACCGCTCCCCATCATCAGGAGAGCAACTCCTCCAATAACAATTTTCTGCAAGGATTGTTGCATTCCCTAACGTCGGAAAATTTCGCACCGGAATTGTCGCAAAGTACGCGAGACCCAAAAAACGCCGCCATCAATCCAGTCGTTCGTAGGATCCGAACGTTTAATTTCATCGTCCACAATATGCTGAAGATTTGCCTGGATCTGCGCATCTGTCCATCCTTGTGCCTTGTAATAATCAATATATCCTGCAATTGCGCGGGCTTTATCCCGATCTTCCCCGCCGTTGGCATATAGCTGTGGTAAGTCATCACGATACTTGGCTTTCATGCCATCCAAGTAATCAGTAGTTGCAAAGTGTTGAGATACTTCAATACCAACATTCCACAGCCCGCCGACAGAATACTTAATGCCAATCCCATAAATTCCCGTTAAGGTAATCGGCATCCATGATTCACCCTCGGGTTGCAACTTTCGCATCACGTACTTTTTGCCATCCACATATCGCACCGGCTCAAAATACATCAAGCCAACTCCTACCAACGCGTAAGGGGTAAAAGCAAACCGACGTGTACCACTGATAAACGGAAGAAAGTTAAATTCAATGCCCCCCGACAACTCCACCACGGGCGAGGTAAAGTCTAGGTTCCGCTCACGACGTTCTCTCGAATTGATATCGGAGACCTCAATCAATGAATCCGCACCACCAATTTTACTAAACTGCAAGGTGGCTTTAAAGTTAAGACGTGGTTGATAATAGTAGCGATAGAGTGCATAAAGACCCAACTTCGTCTGATCAAAATATACATGCGTTGGCACCAAATCACCTTGATAGTTAAATCCACCCAAACCGCCACCGAATTCCACATCCTGAGCATATGACACCCCTAAACTACCCCATGATAATGCGGCACCACACGCCATCCCAAGTAGCATTCGTTTCCGTAGCATCATAACACTTCCATTTTTATCGATTTGACAGTGCAAATGTAAGAAAATCAAACTAAAACCCCCCTCAAACCCTCAAAAATTTTTATATCCCGCCCGTTGTTTCCCAAAATTATCAAAATTATTCTACCATCGTAATCAATGGACTAATTTGCCTTTGAAAAGTGCACGAACGGCTGCCAAATATGACTCATAGGTAAACTTGCGGGCAATTTGAATCGCCTTGTCTCGTTCTTGTTTCCATCGCCATGAAGATGCTAAATAAGCATGAATCAAATCAAGATAGGCAGCTGGGCGATTATCTTTCACTGCGGCCCCGATCCCGAATGATTCCAGCATTTCAGGGATACTGGAAACCGCATTTGTTAGGGGAACTACCCCATGTGCCATAGCTTCACTCAGCACTTTGGGCCATCCTTCGGAAGCAGTAGGTAACAACATAAAGTGGGCGGAGGTATAAAGTTGGAACACCTTAGGACGGGGTAAACTTCCATGAATCCGGACCACTTCATTCAAGTGGCGCCGTTTCACTTCCTCCCGTAACCATTCCAGCCACTTACCTTCACCGACCACATCCCACACCACATCCCATTGCTCTGCACATTTCGTTACCACATCCAATGCAATATGAATGCCTTTAGCCCGTTCTATCCGTCCCACATAAATCAACCGCAAAGGCCATTGAAGTGTTTTCCTAACCACAAGGGGTCGGATATTATCAAGATAGATTTGTGAAAAAGAAGGGTTGTAAAAAGGAATCACGTGAGGAGGGTCATCAGGGCTTTGTCCGTTGCGGGTGACCCATCCGCCGGGATAGCCTTTATAAAGAAGCCATCGTTGAACGCGATAGCTCCATGCCTGCTTGCCTTCCAGCAACCAGTTGCCCGCATATTTGAACCAACGATATGATGGATGCTTTCGCAACATCAGCAGGATCATTGCTAATAGGGCGATGTTGGCAGGGGCGCGCACATGAACGGCGTCCACTTTATGGAGTTCATGCGATATGACCTGCCAATATTGTATCCACCACACAGGGATTGCCATCTTTTTTATAATTCCCGTCCCTCCCGAAGGCTTTACGGGAACGAACCGTACGTTAGCGGCGGCATAAGGTAGGGCCTCACCTGATGGAGGCGATGAATGCAAAGGGGCTATATGAATAAGCTCCTCGAAAAGCGATGCTAAATGGGAAAGTTCGTCAACGGTCGCCCCAAATCCGACAATACGTCCATCGCTGTTTTTATAGTGAGCAGTATGCGAAATCACCAAAAGGCGCCGTGGGAATGGGACTAATCCCATCGGATCACCTTTTTTTGTAAAAATGACGCCAAGCCTACCTTAAAGTCATGATTTCGTCGAGCCTCGGCATTGCTCAACACTGCTTGTTCAAGGGCTTCATCTAATGACATTCCATCCACACGACGCAATAGCTTTTTAGTGGATGCAATCGATTGAGGACTGGTATGGGCAAGTATGTTGGCTATGAATGACTCCAGATATGTATCAAGCACCTGTAAGTTGTCAAAACTTTTGGTAACAAGTCCCCACCTGCCTGCTTCGGAGGGTGAAAATGTTCGTCCTGAAAGCAAAAGTTCACGCGCCACTCCCCCGCCCACTTTTCGTTGCAGGAAAACCGATACCAACGCGGGAACAAATCCTATTTTTACCTCTGGGAATCCCAGTTTGGCATGTTCAACGGCCAACACAAAGTCCGCCACCAACAAAAATCCCATTCCTCCTCCCAGTGCATGCCCATTAACGCGTGAAATCACAATAGACGGCGTTTCATATATGGCCCGATAAAGGCGCATCAAAGCTGCCGAATCCTTAACGTTTTCTTCATAGGAAAATTCTGACAACTTGTGAAGATAGGCCAAGTCCGCACCCGCACAAAAGGCTTTCCCCGTTCCAGTAATCAGCAATACCCGAATATTGGGAGGAAGTTGTTCAACCGCCTCCGTCATTTCACTGATCAGCTGGGGATGTAAGGCATTGCGCTTTTCTGGGCGGCTAAGCCGTAAGGTTCGTACTGGTCCGTTGTCTCGAATTTCTATCATGGAAGTAGGAGACATCTTCCGTGTTTCCATTGGCATTTGAAGGATGCAAGTTTAGCACATACCTTTGCAATTGCTCTACTGCTGGGGTCATGAGCTTTCCATTCGATTTTCTGCGTTACCTTAACCCCTTATGGTATTACCATCTGCCCCCTGGACGTCCCATTCCCTATTTTGTCGATCCCCATAAAATGTCGGATTTACAAAAAGCAGTTATTGAACTGGATTCTGGCTTCTCCACCCACGAGGTGATGCTTTTGGACGGTGCATGGCAGGGATGGAATCGTGGGGTCATTGAGACAGATCCAACCAAGGCGTTGGACATTGCTTCCATTCGGCCTTCATTAGAAGACAATTATCGTTTCCTTCGAAAGTATTTTGCTCCCGTTTGGTCATGGTACGTACTGGGCATCCGTTTGCTGACCGTGCGTCAGCCCCTTGCCGAAATCCGAGCTTTTTGGAAGACACGCCATGTCCAACGCATACCTCTTCAATTCCCGTCGTTAGGCCATACGTCCTATACCACCTTCAAAAGTTCGCTCGTAGCGCGTCAGCCCCTCGTCAGCATCATCATCCCTACTTTGAATCGATATACCTACCTAAAAGACGTTTTGCATGACCTAGAGCATCAAGACTATCCTAACTTCGAAGTGATCGTGGTGGATCAGTCCGAACCATTCTACCCTGAGTTTTACCGCAACTTCAATCTTAAGATTCATTTGATCCGTCAAAAAGAAAAAGCATTATGGAAGGCACGTAATCAGGCAATTCGTAACGCACGCGGAGAATTGATTCTTTTATTTGATGATGACTCCCGAGTGGAAAGCCATTGGATCCGACATCACATTCAATGCATCGACTTTTTCAAAGCAGATATTTCCGCGGGGGTGTCAGTCTCCGCGGTAGGTGCACCCGTTCCCCCACACTACTCATTCTTCCGATGGTCCGATCAGCTGGATACGGGTAATGTGATGATCCGGCGTGCCGTATTTACGCGCATTGGCCTATTTGACCGTCAATTTGAAAGGCAACGCATGGGGGATGGAGAATTTGGGCTGCGGGCATACCTTCAAGGCTTTTTAAATATTTCTCATCCTTATGCACGACGCCTTCATCTGAAAGTGGGAAAGGGAGGGCTGCGTCAAATGGGCAGTTGGGATGCCTTTCGCCCGAGCAGTTGGTGGGCACCCCGACCAATACCTAGTGTGCTCTATCTAGCCCGTCGGTATTTTGGAAATCGGGTCGCCTTGTTATTGTTGTTGCAGAATATCCCGCTTTCGTTAGTCCCTTATCAATGGAAGGGAAGCCGTACGAAACTTGCCTTGGGTATACCCTTCTTGGTATTGTTATTTCCATTGGTTGCGTGGCAAGTTATTCGATCATGGCGAATTGCATCTCGTATGCTAAAAGAAGGCCCAAAAATTGAGCCGATTGCATCAGATCCCGCTCCCTCATTATCTCCGAATGGTTAAATTTGTGCTCACTTTTAATCTGATAAAAGCATGAAAAAAGTACTAGTCATTGGGATTTTGACATTATTAACAGGTGGCGTTAGCACTATACTATCCAACTCTGCGGGAGCACCTCCAGGCAGAGCAGGAGATAAGGGTACGTCATGTATTGGATGTCATACTGATAATGCGTTAGGTGCCCAAGGAACGCAGGTTGCTATCGAGCTGTATGATCTTAATAAGAATCCTGTGAATGCGTTAGCTCCCAACACAACATATCTTGTAGAGGTGAGCGTCAGCTCCAATGCTGCTTTTAGCACCGGCGGGTTTGAAGTAACTGCTGTGTCCATTGATGCATCCGCAGCGGACCCATCGGTAGGGGCCTTTTCCACCGATAATAGAACACAAGCAATATCCCAGGGTAATCGAACATATGTTACTCATACTGCCTATAAGCCTTCGGTGACTAACAATAAGATAACATGGGGCTTTCAATGGACATCACCTGCCGCACTCAGTGATGGTGTCCGGTTTTATGCTGCGGGGATTGCCGCTAACGGTGATGGTGCCAATAGTGGTGATTATGTGGCAACAAACACGGCGGACTATCAGGCAGTGACTTCGGGCACGGCAGCTGCTCACTTAATTCCTTCCACGATGGGGCATATCTATGTTGATAACATGAAAATCCATGCGCAATGGAACGAGCCGATATCATCATGGATGGTGATGAACGCTGGAGGAAAAGTGGTAAGCATGGGTGGTAAAATGTTGGCTGGCCATTATCAACTTGCCCATTCCTTGGCAAATGGCGTATACCAGGTTGTGGTGCGTAGCAAAGATGGACGGTGGTTTACGCAATCGTTGTTCGTGCCCTAAACACCCTGAGGCATTTAATTGACGGTGCCCTTCACATCTTATTGCCATCTCACTGCCTTGGATGTGGTAAAGTGTTATGGAAAGATGAGCGGCAGATATGCCTTCACTGTACCCACCAAATGGGGCAGACTTACTATGAACAAGTGCCCGCTAACAATCCGCTCTACCATCGACTCAGCGGCGTGCTTCCCCTGAACATTGCATATGCCCTTTATGTATATGAAGGTCCCGTAAAGAATATTATTCATGAGTTAAAGTATGGCGGCCGCCCGATGGCAGCAGAATACTGGGGCAAACAGCTGGGAAGGAAACTTCAGCAAATATGGGATCCTGCCCAGTATCCTGATGTCGTAATCCCAGTACCACTCCACCCCAAAAAACAATTGCAACGAGGATATAACCAGAGTTTCCACTTAGCTCGAGGGGTTGGGACCATATTAGACCGTCCCGTCAAACAATGGGTACGTCGACGGCGTTATACTTCAAGCCAAACGCAAATGGATGTTCAGCAACGTTGGGAAAACATGCAAAACGCTTTTGAGTGCGTCCATTCTTTTCGACACTCCGTGGATAACCTTCACCTGCTGGTCATCGATGATGTGATTACCACAGGAGCCACCATCACAGCATGTGCTTTAGCACTACACAAAGCCATACCTTCAATTCGTCTCTCAATTGCTTCATTGGCCACACCTGTAGAAGCCTAACTTTGCATTCCTACGATGGCTTACTGACTGGCATGTCGTTCCACGCTACTCATCTCCCGAGGTCAACACAGTTATTGGTAGGCACATCGATTATCTTGGGGATGTTTGTGGGGTTTGCTTGTAGGCCGGTGCAATGGCCAACAGGCAAGGGTCCTCTGGAGGTTGCGGACACACTTTATTTCGACACACTCGTAGCTTTGGTGGATCATCCATACCAGCATATGGTCGTACGCAACCTGGGAAGTGAAGCCGTGCACATTCAACGCATTCGCCTATCGGGTGGGCTTGCGTCGCCTTTTCGCATCAACGTGGACGGGTATCCTATATCCGAAATCAAAGATTACCGGGTCGATGGCAATGATAGTTTTTGGGTTTTTGCCGAAATCAAAGAAACTTATGTTCCCACGCTGCCCATCGAAGCAATCACTGATTCTATCGAGTTCTGGGTTGGAACACACAAGTATACAACCATCTTGCGGGGAGTTGTGGTATCTGCCGTGCTCATCGAAGACTCCGTACTTGCATGTCATACTCAATGGAAAAGCAATACTTCCATTCTCTTAGGTGGTGATGTGATTGTTAGTCCGGGATGTCAGCTGACCATCGAAGAAGGGGCAACAATATTTGCCAAGCCGCGTGCCCGCCTCATTGTTTACGGTGCACTGCGTATCAATGGCTCACCCAGCCGTCAGGTACGCTTTACCGGTACCCGACTGGATAATATGCATGGGCCAGCCTATCCCGCAAAACACCAACCGGGCCAATGGGAGGGCATTTTCATTGTGAACCCCTCCGGTGTGGTTCGACTGCAAAACACCATTATTGAGAATGGTACGATTGGCCTATATGCCGCTGATGTGGCAGCGCCTTCGTTATGGATGGACAATGTGATCATCCGGCGACATTCGGGCGTTGGGCTATGGGCCAAACGAAGTCGTATCGAAGCCTATGATGTGGTACTACAGCAAGCATGTGGATCACTGATGGTACTTGATTCGGGCGGTGATTATCAATGGTATCACACAACTGCCATCAATATGGGATGCGGATGGTGCTCCCGCCGTCAAACTGCCAGTTTACAGTTGAGTAACCGAGGAGGAAATGACCTGTCATTTAGGTTTGTCAACGGCATTGTGTGGGGTGAGCACGAAGATGAAATTAAGGTAGTACAATCAGGTGGGGGACAATGGGATGTGGTGTTTGAATACTCGGCAATTCGCGATTCTATGGATGGGTTTTCCACTGTCCAGGTATGGAATCATCCGCCGGAATTGGTGGATTTCTGCGGGGAAACACCCATGCCAGATTCCGGAAGTTTTGTAATGGATCGCGGGCGGGTCCTTGCTCAACCGTCAGCACAATATGATGTGACAGGCAAATGGCGTGGGGATGGGAAACCCGACCTGGGGGCTTATGAGCGCTAATGATGTTACGTGTCGTAAGAATACCCCATTGGTTACAACGACTATTTCCTCAATGGATATGGACCGGTCATTCCCAATCAATCTACCTCACCTTCGATGACGGTCCCCATCCTCAATCAACCTTTCGTATCCTTCAATTATTGCAATCTATGGGTTGGCAGGCCACATTTTTTGTTATTGGACGTCATGCCGAACGGTTACCCGACCTGATCCACGCCATCCGTGTGGCAGGTATGCAAATGGGTAACCATGGATATGAACATCTCCACGGCTGGAAGACTGCTGTTCCCCAATATTTTGCCAATTATCAGCGTGGCAAATTCATTTCAAAAAGCCCGTTGTTTCGTCCCCCCTATGGCAAAATGCCCATTGGAATGGGAAGCAAAATTCGGAAGGATGGCAGCCAAGTTATCATGTGGACTGTGATGCCCTACGACTTTTCAAATCGTCCAATTTCGCCTAATACCTGGATCAATCAACTATCCGGAGGGGAGATTATTGCACTTCATGACTCCCCCCGTGGAGCTGACTATTTCGAAAAAGTTATCTGGCCACTTTCCCAAAAACTACAAATGGAAGGATGGACGCTGGGGTTGCTGCAATAATTGAATGGGCCGTCCGAGGGCTTATCCTTGCCTATACCTGCATCCAAGGATGGTTCTTATGGCGATCTTATCGGAAAAAGCCTTTTCGTTTTTCGACTCTCTCACATGATCTACTCCCCAAGGTAAGCGTCTTAGTTCCAGCACGCAATGAAGCGCATGTCATCCGCCGCTGCTTATCCTGTCTGGATCAATTGGATTATCCTACAGACCGCCTCGAAATCATCATTGGAGACGATCACTCAACCGACGCAACAGCCAAAGTCGTACGTCAATTCATCCAAAACAAAAAGCACTTTCGACTTATTTCGGTAGGGGCACCTCGTGGCCGGGCCCGAGCCAAAGCAAATGCATTAGCGCACTTGATTGCATCCGCAACAGGTGAATATTACTTCATCACCGATGCAGATATGTGTGTCCCCTCCACTTGGATCCATGCCCTCCTCCAACCCCTGATTGAAAGTCCCCAAATAGGTATGGTAAGTGGTGTCACCCTTATCGAAGGGCGTACATGTCGTAGCCAATGGCAATCGCTGGAATGGCTTTACTTCTTGTCGCTATTACGATTTTTACCAGATACCGATATTACCGCCATTGGCAATAACATGGCCATTCGAAAAGCCGCCTACGAATCGGTCGGCGGTTACGAACACCTTCCATTCTCGGTAACCGAAGACCTCACACTGTATCATGCCTGTCGGCGCCGAGGTTGGCAACACCAATTTGTGTTTTGCCCGCAATCATTGGGATGGACCCTACCGGTCTTCGGCAAAACATTATGGCGACAACGAAAACGATGGCTACAGGGTGTCAAACAGCTCACGCTACGGATTCAAACATTGTTCGCCCTGAAAGCCTTCTTCCCAATAGGTATCATCGGGTGTGCGATGGTTGCTCCGCTCGAAGCCTTCCTATGGTGGAGTATCAATTATGTCCTCCAACAACTTTATATCGGACGCATCGCATTTCAATTAAATGTAAAGTACCGATGGATCTGCCGATGCTCATTTGAATGGTATCAGTACCTATCCAATGCGGTTATGGGGCTACTGTTCTTTATTCCAAGCCCTGTAATCTGGAAAGATCGAAAGTTGCACTAAATTTGTGGCAACTCAAACGCATGGAAGTTCATGAAACATGTAATTCTTTTTTTCGCAATCGTATTGCTGGGATACCCATCCACCGCATCGCTTTTTGTTGAGAACTTTGATAATTATACACCGGGTGATCACATCACACAGGTGTCATCTGCTTTTGTCAAATGGAGCGCTTCGGCAGCCGATGCGATGATCACCAATGAACAATTTTACAGCGACTCCAATGCCCTAAAACTAGAATCTACAGACAAAAACGGCGGGCCAACGGACGTGGTATTGATTTTCGATACTACCTCCAATAACCATTGGACTACTGGTCATGTAACTCTCCAAGTGCGTTTTTATGTAGCACCTGGAAAAGGAGCATATTACAATTTTCAAGGGGACCGTAATTGGGGCGCTTCGTTCCCGGTATCGGTATATTTTCTTGCCTCGGGGACCCTCAGTATTCGATCATCTGCTGGAGCTGTTTACACTGGAAGTTACCCCCAAGGGAAATGGTTCACAATGGGTTGGGATATTGATCTGACCTACAACCGATGGCAAGTATATATCGATACTTCCAACTCTTCCAATGTCTTTGACACAGCCTACCTATTAGCCTCCTTTATGAACCCCACGAACAAGCTAGCGGGGATGGACCTTTACCCTTATGAGCCACAGACTGGTCAAGCCTTGTACTACATTGATGACATTGCGTTGAATTACCAGCCCCATCAACCCAAAAACCTCGATGCGGCATCGCTTGCAATTGACCTCCCAGCACACACCTTAGCCGGTAGCAAATGGCCGATTGCATTTAGTGTTCGAAACATAGGAACAACATCAATTCACACCCTCAAAGCCCAGTGGATCGTGGGCAATCAACAAGGTAGTCACACCTTCACGGGCCTTAATATTACCCCTTTACAGACCCAACAACTCTCTTTTCCGGAGTGGCTGACGATGCCTGCGGGTACCCTGAATGCGCTGGTCGTCATCGACGAAGTCAATAATCAGCCAGACAACGATGCATCCAACGACACCGTTGTTTTGACGATCCAAGCGGCCACACCAGCTGCCGATCGAAAAGTTTTTGTGGAAGAAGCTACAGGAACCTGGTGTTCGTGGTGCGTTCGTGGAATTGTGATGATGGACCGGGCGCATACCCACTATGGTAATTTTTTTGTGGGAGTGGCAGTGCACAGTGGCGACCCGATGGAATATACTCCGCACAAACAATTCATATCGCCCAAAATTCCAGGTTATCCGGCAGTCGTTATCAATCGTGATTACGTGGGCGATCCACTCGACATTGAAGCCAAGCTGATCGAGGAAGCCCAAAAAGTACCCAATGCCAAAATATGGGTTGAGGATGCCTCAATTTATAATGATCAATTGGCGGTTACCGTCAAAACCGAGTTCATCCACAACATGAGTCGTCCTAAACTGCTGGTCATAGTGTATGAAGACTCCGTCACTGGCACCGGCAGCGGTTATGCCCAACGCAATGCCTATGCGGGCGGTAGGAACGGCCCCATGGGTGGCTACGAAAACAAGCCAGACCCCATCCCTGCCAGCCAAATGAAATATGACATGGTGTCACGGTAT
>CAYVLB010000047.1:0-13138 GCA_964452325.1 uncultured Sphingobacteriales bacterium
GGCACGCGAGCTGGGTTCAGAACGTCGTGAGACAGTTCGGTCCCTATCTGTTGCGGGCGCTGGAAGGTTGAGAGGAGCCGACCCTAGTACGAGAGGACCGGGTTGGACGGACCGCTGGTGTACCAGTTGTGGTGCCCGCTGCACCGCTGGGTAGCCATGTCCGGAAGGGATAAGCGCTGAAAGCATCTAAGCGCGAAGCCCACCTCAAGATAAGCCTTCCCTATGAGGGCCGTCGTAGACGACGACGTTGATAGGCTGCAGGTGTAAGGATTGAGAGATCCTAAGCCGAGCAGTACTAATCGCCCCATCGGCTTTCCTCTTGGCGCATGTCTTAAATCTACATGCTTTATACAGTATTTTCAAAACATAAAAAGCCTTTGTGGGTGGCTATGGCGGCAGGGTTCACCTCTTCCCATTCCGAACAGAGAAGTTAAGCCTGCCAGCGCCGATGGTACTGGCTTCGAGCCGGGAGAGTAGGTCGCTGCCCACAAAGGCTTTTTTTATGTGTATAGACTTGAAGTAGCGCCGAAAAGAAAATGTTGTAATTTGGCTCCGGCCTAAAAAAGAGATACCATGACTAGTTTAGTCGTAAAAATCGCACAGATCGGGAATCTTTTCCAAGACATTGCATTATTGGCTGTCCGGATTATATTGGCATATGGATTCTATAATCCTGCCATTTCTAAATGGCAAAATATTGAACACGTAGCCCAGTGGTTTTCCTCCATGGGTTACCCATTCCCTACCCTCAGCACTTATTTAGCGGCTACTGCGGAAATGGCGGGGATGATCTTACTACCCTTTGGGCTGCTAACCCGTTTAGTATCTATTCCATTGATGGTGGTGATGGTAGTGGCCATTACCACTGTTCATTGGGGCAATGGCTTTGCTGCTTCTGACAATGGCTTTGAGATTCCACTTTACTATTTGATTATGTTGTTGGTGCTCTTTGCCTTTGGTGCGGGGCGGATTAGTGTTGACCACTTGATGGGAGAGGCAAGAAGTTAATTGCCGGGAGATTTGTCCCCCTCCAAGCTCCCAGCACTTCAAGTGCTGGGAGCTTGGTTATCTGAAGGGATATGATTGTGCCTTTGCGTGTTTATAGTACAATGGGAATCACCATGTGTGCTGTCCCTTCCCCATGAACTTCGATGAAGTAGGTCCCTTTAGGGAGATCGTTTGTGAACAATGACAGGCGGGTGGTGTGAAGGTTGGGCAAGTGACGAACTCGTCGCCCCATTACATCACGAACAATAATTTCTTGCATGGGATGGTTTGCTTGTGACTCAAGATCCAGCCCACCGTTTCGTCGATAGATAGCCCAAACCCATGGTCTTGTCGTTTCTTGAACATCCCATACCACTTTTCGTACTGGCGAATAGCTATAACTGCCATCGTAATCTTCTTGGCGAATTCGGTAATACAACAAGCCTTGGGGTGGCATATGATCTAAGTAATGATAGGCTTGCATTTGCTGGCTCTCACCAGCAGCCCGTACCATGCCAATATCTTCCCATGATTTACCATCTTGACTACGCTCAATCACAAAGCGATAAGAGTTAACTTCTGTGGCCGTCCACCAATCCATGGCTACGCCAGTATTAACCAGCGTGATTGTAAAATCAATCCACTCTACCGGTAGGGCAGGAGTTCCAAATTTGGTCACGAAACCGTCATAGGTGCCACCATTAAATGTCACATCATATGCTCCGGTGGTAGTGGGATAATTGGAAGATGCAGTATAACCTGCAATGTAGACGTAATCATGGATGTCTACATCGATGGAAATTCCTCGATCGGTGGATTGACCACCAATGTAGGAAGAATAAACAAGGGTGATCCCTGCGGGACTTAGCTTCCCGAAGCAAACGTCCTGCCCGCCATTGAAGGTTGAATCGTAGGATCCTGTAGTGGTGGGAAAATCGGAGGAGGTGGTTTCTCCTACGAAATAGACGTATCCGGAGGGTGTGGTGTAAATTCCATTGATAATATCGTTTCCACTACCGCCCAAATAGGTTGAATAGAGCAAGTTGTCGTTGGTGTCCATTTTAATTATAAATCCATCCTGTCCTCCATTATAGGAGGTGTCATAGGCATGGAGGGTCGTGGGAAAGTCAGATGAAGTAGTGAAACCCGAAATGTAGAGATTTTCGTTTGAGTCAGAACGAATGTAATAGGATTCCTCCCGTCCAGACCCTCCGATGTAAGAGGACAGCAAAAGGGTCGAGGCACTATTGTCCATTTTTGCTAAAAATACGTCGTGGTTGCCATTGTAAGAGGTATCAAATGCACCGGAAGTGGTCGGAAAGTCGGAAGAAGCGGTATGCCCACTGATAAAGTAGTTCCCACTGGGAAGAATGCGTACGGAATGGATATGATCGGTATCATTGCCCCCGAGGAAAGTCGAGAATACAAGGCTTTGCCCAGAAGGTGAAAATTTGGTCAAAACAGCATCGTGCACCCCATTAAAAGACACATCATACGCATTGGTAGTGGTAGGATAGTTTGATGAGGAAGTATAGCCTCCAATGTAGACATAATTTGCGCTGTCTACTTTGATAGTAAAGATCTCTTCATAATTGCTACCACCAATATAGGTAGAAAATAAAAGTGCTGTGCCATCGTGTTTTAGTTTGCTTACGAAAATATCCATGCCACCTCCGTTGTAGGTGGCATCATAAGCACCAGCTGTGGTCGGAAAGTTGGTGGATCTGGTTTCACCCCCGATGTAGATGTCAAAAGCAGAGTCGACATCAATTACGAGTCCGTATTCTAAGTTATTTCCTCCCAGAAAAGTGGAAAAAACCAGGTTAGATCCGGACGTATTTATTTTACTGATGGTTACGTCATAGTTGCCATTGTGGGTCGGATCGTAAGTGCCCGTGGTGGTTGGGAAGTTGGTAGAAGCGGAGAACCCTACTACATAAGCATGTTGGATGGTATCTACTTCGAGGTCCCAGCTAAAGTCATTATTATTTCCACCCAAGAAGGTAGAGTACATTAGCGGATCGATAATCAGGGGACGGGTTGAATCGTAGCTCCCCACTTTGAAGCCGATATAGCCGTCTTGACGTCGGACAAAATGGCAACGAACTTCTTGAGGCTGTCCGTTGACTTCTTGGTAGGCATAGAGATCCCCAAGTGTCACTTCACCGAAACGGGTGGTTAGGGTTAATTGATTTCCTTCTGATATCTGCCATTCGTCAGTTCCTTCAATGTTCAGGGCAATTGATTCGGGAGATCCATGTGGATCTACAATAAAGTCAAATCGCAAGCCATCTTGGTCGTAATAGTGGCGCATGGATATTCCATCCAATATATTTTGTACCCATACTTCCTGATAGAGTGGGACACGTGAAGTCCAGCGGCTCGAATCGTTACCCAAGAAATAATTGTAGTAGGTTGCGAGCGGATCAACTCCTTTGCTAACGGGCTTGTTTTCAGCATTTACTACTTGGAGGGCGATTACGTGGCCGTATTTTTCTGGAGGAGGGGGGAGATCAAGACAGCCTGTAGGACGCTGCGACGAAGGTTTGAAGCGGTAGAAGTCATACACAATTCCATCAGTTGTTATCCATGCATTCAGATTGGGTTGTGGAGTAAGGTACAGGACCTGGTCAGTCCATTGCCCCTTATTTTCTATAAATGCTGCTTCTTTTCGGTTCGGTAAGGATTCGCCGGATGGCGTTGTCGGGGCAGCGTATGCAATTGAGCTACCCAAGGTGGCGATTACCACCAACAATTCGAAAAACTTGAAGTTCATAATGCAATGATTTCAAAGTAAATTGTGGGGCAAAAATACTGCTTAATCCCAATTGAGGCTAATTAGCCTTAATTTAGAATAATAACCTTAATTTAGAATAATAAATTACCTGATTATGTCCTGCGCAAGTGACGATCAGTAAAGAATACTGGTGATGTTATAATAGATGGACCGTCTTGAGCTAATTACATGGAGGTGGATATTTTGACATCAAAGCGGTCCTACTTGGATGATGTAGTAGATGTGGTAGTGTCATGCTTTTAGCCGGCGTGTCAACTTTCTTGTCCAGAGGCCCACTGCAAATCAAGTTTACCATTTGGATATCCATGCCCACTATTCGCCACCCCAATGGCAATGGTTGAATAATCTAAATGTTGTTTTCCACGATTACGACTGAATTAATTTTCTGTTACCGTCAATTCGAATACTTTCACTTCTTTACGTGAAACACACCTGTTCATCGTGATTGCTTATTAATTGGCATGCTGCCCATGGACAATGTTGTGGTTAGGGGCATTTTTTATGAAAGGGGGCCCGGACCTCGAAGCGAATGGTAGGCCACAATTTGCTGATGCCATCAGGCCCCGTATGAAGATCGTGGCATGCACGATTGAGGGATGCTATGGATGAGTCGGCATTCCACTCTGATAGATCAATTTCAGTCTGAAAAACCAACGTGCCGCGTTCTTGGACATAGGGCACCATAATTTGGCGGGTAATGCCATTGAGGCTAAGGTCTAAGGCAAGCTCTCCGCGATTTTCATCCCCTTGGACCGCGACCACATCCCCAATGATTTTTTCCCAACTGTTCATGGTTCCAAAGAAAAATTTGACGATGCGGGCATCGCGTTCTGGGTTTTGGCTGTTGATAGAAGTGGCGTTGATAATCAGGGTAATGCTTTCGAGGGCATGGGGTAAATCGGCCGCTTCTTTAGCATCCGCTATTGTGATGGTATCGAACACTCCTTTGACGGCGATTTTATCCGTTGTCTTGTATGCGGTCCATCCTATGGTAACCTTGTCTGTGTCTAGAATGTATGTACATTCTTGCTGGGTGGGTGTATCGTTAACAGTGTCTTGGGTTGAAGGAGCGTCAGTTGATGTGGTAGATTGTTGTCCGGAGGGCGTACATGCCAAGACGGAAATAAAAATCGTGCCTAACCATATGTTTTTCATCATATGCTCGTTTAACAGTCAACTGCAAAGATACGAATCAGGGTGTTACAGGAGTAAGCGATACCTTTGCAGCTCAAAGAAAATATCATGTTTGGAAATGGATTTTGGAGTTATGCGGCGGGTGTTGGCGTTCTTCTTTTGGTCTCCGGTGGGTGTACATCTCACCTGGATGATTTGAAGCCTGACCCCACACTTGCGATTCCGATAGCGTACGGTCAACTTTCTGCCGCTGATATCATTGATACTTTGGGAGTGTCGTCCCGTTCAGTTCGTGTCGATAATGATGGGCTTGTTACGTTGGTATTTTCAGCCCGTAAGCAAACGAAGAAGGCAGAGGAGGTTTTTGTGATTCCGGACTTGACCGTGCCTCTGCTGCCAATGATGACGACCTATCCAGTGCCTCCAATCCAAGGTGTTCAGGTATGGGGACTAGAAGTGAAGGATGGCGACTTGCGCATTGAATTGCAACATCCATCGGCGTCAGATGTTCAAGTGGTGGTAGAGATTCCTTCCTTGACCAAAGGAGGTGTCCCCTTTTCGTTTACGGCAACAGCCAACAGTCACGGAGGCAGTGTTGATCTGGATACCATTGTTCCCTTGAACGGATATACCTTGACAGTTAATGCGCCAGTGCCGACTATCACCATTCAGCACAGTGTGTTGGATCTTTCTACTCAATCGCCAGTGATTCCCCAAATGTTGAAGGCTACTTTTACGGCCATTCGGTTTCGGTATTTAGAATTTTCCAATGTGAATCCCATTCCCTTAGAGGGTGTAACGGATACATTATTCATCGACATTTTTGATAATGTGAAAGGGACGGAATTTTGGGCGGAACACCCATTCATTGACTTGAAATTGACTAATTGGATAGGGGGGCCAGTGCGTGTGGGCTTCTCGAACATAGTGGCTTATTCGTCGGCATCCAATTCCTCAATAACGTTTGTATCTCCCTGGCCGAGGTTAATAGCAGATTTACCTCCTGCGCCCACACCGGCAGAATCTTCTACTTACTATTATCACATTGATTCTTCTAACTCTAATTTGCGGGAAGTGCTGTCTGCGTTAGCTAATGAGATTCGATACTCTTCGTCTGTGATGCTTTTACCTTCTGCCCAGAAACGGTTTGTATTGGATACCAGTTATGTGGAAGTGCAGGCTAAGCTGGAGGTCCCCTTATACGGTTATGCCTCGTTGATCCTCGAAAATGAAAAGGATGTTACGGCAATAGCGTTCGATAGCACAGCTATTGATACGGCAGTGATTTATCTTTCGCTTGAAAATGACTTTCCAGTGGGCGTTGGAATGCAGGTGTTTTTTGTTGATAGCTTTGGTGTTACTTTTGATTCGTTGTTTGACGCAGCGTATACTCCCGTCATTTCCCCTGCGGTGGTATTGTTGGACGGAACGGTCCAGCAGAGGGGCCGGTCGTTTCTGAAAATTCCGTTGGGGCGGGATCGGGTGCGTCGTTTGCATCGACTGCATAAGGTGCGTTTCCGGGCACAGCTTCATATGGCGGATCCAACATATCCCGATAAAAGTGTGAAAATCTTTGAGGATTATACACTGGATGTTCAACTATCCTTGATTGTTAATGGACGCTTATAAGTTGCTCATTGCTATGAACCGGATTATACTTGTGGGAGTAGCGCTTGGATGGGCTGTTTTTTCAGCACACGCGCAGCTTCATGTGACGATGCTGGGTGCAGACCCTATTTTTTCAACCCCAGAGTTGGATGTGATGCGGCCGTTGCCCCGTCGAGTATCAATAGGCCTTCCATGGGTGTACTTGGGGGCAAGTGGTAACGTGCCCAATTTGGATACCTTTATTGTCTATTCTTCGCCGACCGATTGGCAAACACTCTACCCCGACGAATATTACGTTCAGATGGAGGGGCGAGTGGGTTGGCCTTCCATTGGGGTTCGCATAGGCTCACATCATAATGTTCGCCTTTCGGTGGAGACAATTAATGAGATGCATGGGAGGATGCGTACCGACCTGGCGCGCCTTGTGTTTGTGGGCAATGCCGATTATATCGGCGACACGTTGAGCCTGATGGATGAGCTGTCTGTTAAGTCGTACCAACGTTTTTCTGTGGGGTACTTATGGGGAGGGGCCTCTTTTGGGGTAGGAGTAAATTTGCACTACTATCAAGGTAACGGGGCCTTTCAGCTGAGCCCTGCTCGCTTCCAACTTTATACACATGATACGACCCTTCAACTGGACGTTGAATCCGATATGGTGCTTCATACTACGATGGACACATTGCAGATGCGCCAAGCAATGGATGAAATGCAACAGGGGAATATGGTGAGGGCCTTTCAGACCATGCAAAGCGGTGGTCAAGGGGTGGGCTTTAGTATTGGGGGGCGGGTGCGGCTATTGGATATCTTGACACTTAGCGGTGCATGGGTCAATGTCGGTAGCATCCGTTGGAACGATGCCCATCGTTTTTCGCTTCAAGGAAAGACTACTTATCGGGGAGTCGATATCCGAGAATTGATGAAAGACTCTATGGATATAGGATCCATTCGAGATTCTTTGTTAGCTGCGTTTGACTTTGATACCAGTCGGACGAGCTTTTCAATGCCCACCACCCAGCGTTTCTTCGTTCGGGGTAATATTGCGTTTTCTGAAGTGAGTTTTGTCCCAGTGGGATTTGTCATTGGCGGGGAAAAAACGGATCGTTGGCGGATGACCTATGGAGCCTACCTGAATATGGCGGTTTTGCCACCCCTTGGCCTTACTTTTTCGGCCTCGTACCGTGATTTAAAAGTCAATGAGGCAGCCTACCATAAAGTGCGCCATCGTAAGATCAATTGGGGAGTGGCACTACATGGCAATATTGCCCAATTGGTAAGCTATTATGTGGCGATGGATAATGTTCCGCTGGGAAGCATTCCGGATATGCGTCATGCGGATGTAATATTCGGTTTGTCGGTGCATTTGGGGAAACGGAACCCCTATCGATCTATGGAGAGATATCTAGTTGTCCGCCGTGAGGATGTGGGCCTTGATCCGCGATAGATGCGGCACAGTGGTTTTGATGCATTGAAATCAGGCCTGAATTTGTATATTTGCCTCGGGCAAGCCCCATGCGACCAGCTCCCTGTGTTCGTCCCAGGTCCGGAAGGAAGCAAGGCGGGGCAGGTTGAGCGGTGCGACATGGGTGCCTTGCCCTTTTTCAAGCATCTCATAATTTGTTAAGGATAAGATGTTAGTTTTTGTAGATACTGCCAATCTCGATGCAATCAAGGAATTAAACGATTATGGTATCTTGGACGGGGTAACTACCAATCCGTCTTTGATGGCTCGTGAGGGAATTCGAGGGGAAGCTGCTGTTTTGCGTCATTATCAAGATATATGTGAAGAAGTGGATGGCCCCGTGAGTGCCGAAGTGATCGCTACTGATCTGGAAGGCATGGTCGAAGAAGGGCGCATGTTGGCCCAATTGCACCCTAATATCGTAGTGAAAGTCCCCATGACGCCGAATGGCCTTAAAGCCATTGTTCAATTGAAGGCAGAAGGTATTGCGACCAATTGCACGTTGGTTTTTTCTCCGGGACAGGCATTGTTAGCAGCCAAGGCAGGGGCTACGTTTGTGTCGGTATTTTTAGGGCGCTTGGATGACATCGGACACGAAGCGGTCGAGATGGTGGGGCAGATTCTGGACATCTATGAAATGCAAGCAATGGAGGCTCAGCTACTGGCAGCTTCCATCCGTCATCCCCAGCATATTATTCAATGTGCGGCGATCGGAGTGCACGCAATCACAGCCCCCCCTGATAGTATTCGCAAACTGTTGGTACATCCGCTTACGGATATTGGCCTGAAACGGTTTTTGGCGGACTATCAACAGGTGCGTCAATTAAAAACTAAAATGGCGTAGCATCATGAAGCAGTCTTTTGGATTTGTTGTAGGCATGCTGTGGATAATGAATAACATTGGGGCTCAGGTGGTGCAATATGACCCGGGCAAGGTTGTGGTGGTAACGGGAACAGTTGCAGATGCTGGAAACCTTCATGGGGTGATCACCTTTACCAATGTCCAGGCCACGGATTCGCTTCATGCTGCCTGGAAGGTGATTGAAAATACTTTTAATCCGGCTTGGGATGTGGTGTTTTGCACGGATATATGTTATACTCAGGTAAAGTATGCGGGTCAATATGCGCCATTGGCTCCGAATAAAAGCGGTATCATTAGTGTGGATGTGACTCCCAACGGGGCCGCAGATACGGGGTGGTTGAAGATTTGGTTATATGACCCCCAGCAAGGATCGTTTTCCGATACGGTAACGGTCGAAATGCGTATTGGAACACAGGCAACCAGTATAGGTAAAGTTGATGTTCGGGAAATGATGATGTTTCGCCAAATGGGGCGGGTGTTGTATTTTGGGGAGGGGCATCGAGACCTCCAGGTGAAAGTGTATTCCCTGACGGGTGAAGTGGTTGGGACGTATCGGGTGCGGGGGCAAACGGTGACGTTGCGGAGTATTCCTGCAGGGATTTATTTTGTGTGGGTAGCGGATGGGCAAGTACGTCCTTTTGTGCGTCGGATTTATCTTGATTGAGGGCGGCTGAACGATAACAATGTGGGATGAGCTTTGGCAGCGGCTGCGGTGGGAGATAGGGGTGGAGCGTAATCCCATTTACATTGTTATAGTGGGTCAAGTGGCGTGTTTCATACTTTTGGGCCTGGTGCGCCTGGGGGGGGCGATGCTCTCGCCGTCGGAAGGCTTGATGTTTTCTGTGATTGAGCGGTTGGCTTTGCCTGCTTCACTCACGGCATGGATAAGGAATCCATGGACAATCGTTACTTATTCATTTGTGCATGCTGGGGTTTTTCATCTGCTGTTTAATACGTTGATCTTTTATTGGTTTGCCCGTATTTTTTCGGATTTGGTAGGGCAGTATCGTGTATGGTGGATTGTGGGGGGTGGGATGGTTGGCGGAGCATTAGCATATTGGGGGGGCATGGCATGGCTGGATGATGGAGGGCATTTAATAGGTGGGTCGGCGGTGTCGATGGCAATGATGGTGGCGGCTGCTACCTTGGCACCCCGATATCCGATGTATTTGCTTTTGTTCGGATCGGTTCGAATTGCCTACCTGGCAGTGGTGATTTTACTACTTGATATATTGCTAATACCGGGTGGTAATGTAGGTGGCCATATAGCTCACTTGGGAGGAGCATTATGGGGCTTTTTATATGTTCGATGGATGCAAGGGCGGCTGGGTGAACTTCCGGTCCGTCGGCCCGGAAAAGTAAAATCCCCGGAAAACACTTCAGCAGCAGTTGATCGGATCTTGGAGAAGGTGGTTCGGGAAGGAATGGATAGTCTGACGGACCGTGAGCGGCAAATATTGGAAGATGCTTCCCGCCGCTTTCGGAATCGGTAAACGAGTGTGGAAGGTTTAAAACTTTTCTTTTTACTTTGCCATATCCTGTGAAGAAAGTCCATATGAAAGGATCGAATATACTTTTAGATGTTCAGGGCCTCTCGGTTGATTTTCGCACGGAAGAAGGGGTTGTGCATGCTGTTCAAAATGTTTCTTTTCAACTGGAACGGGGGAAAACATTAGGGATTGTAGGTGAGTCGGGGTCTGGGAAGTCGGTGACCTCATTGGCGATAATGCGATTGATACCCAATCCGCCGGGGCGTATTGTGGGGGGGCGTATGTTGTTTGCTCGACGCAATGGTGAGTTGGTGAATCTGGTGGAACAGGATATTACGACAATGCAGGAGATTCGAGGTAATGAAATAGCAATGATTTTCCAAGAGCCGATGACATCCCTCAATCCGGTGTTTACATGCGGTGACCAAGTGATGGAGGCCATTTTATTACATCAAAAAGTGAGTCGTAGAGAGGCGCGGGATCGTACCATTGAGCTGTTTAAGCAGGTATTATTACCCCGCCCTGAAAAGATATTTGATTCGTATCCCCATCAGTTATCGGGTGGGCAAAAGCAGCGGGTGATGATTGCGATGGCGATGAGCTGTAATCCGTCAATCCTGATTGCTGATGAACCGACCACTGCTTTGGATGTGACCGTTCAGAAAACCATCCTACAGCTGATGCAGAAGCTTCAGGAGGAGAATGACATGAGCATTATTTTCATCACCCATGATTTAGGGGTCATTGCTGAAATTGCGGATGATGTGTTGGTGATGTATCGTGGGAAATCGGTGGAGAGTGGGGATATTCTTCAAATTTTTACCAATCCGCAACATCCTTATACCAAGGGTTTGTTGGCATGTCGCCCTCCTTTAGATGTGCGATTGCGGCGTTTGCCTACGATGAGTGACTTTTTGGACGAGACCGTAGATGGGCGTATGAAGGCGCGATCCGTGACAGTTAAAGAAGTGATTGAAGAAAATATCATTTCGGAAGAGGAACGTAAAACGTGTTTGGAGAAGCTATATGCCCAAACACCTCTTCTGAAGGTGCGGAACGTGAAAACATATTTTCCGATTTGGCGTGGTTTCTTTTCCAGGGTTGTAGATTATGTACGGGCTGTTGATGATGTTTCATTTGATGTATATCCGGGAGAGACGCTGGGTTTGGTAGGCGAATCGGGGTGCGGGAAAACCACGTTGGGACGTACGATTTTGCGACTGATAGAGCCCACTGCCGGAGAGGCATATTATGAAGGACATAACCTGTTCTCGCTTTCAGAAAAACAGATGCGGGAGCTACGAAAGAAAATGCAGATTATTTTTCAGGACCCTTATTCATCGCTTAACCCCCGCATGACGATTGGCAATGCGATTATGGAGCCGATGAAGGTACATCGCCTTTACGATAATGATCAACAGCGAAGGGAACAGGTTAAGGAGTTGCTGGAACGGGTGGGCTTAAAGGCCCATCATTTTAATCGATACCCTCATGAATTTTCGGGGGGGCAGCGTCAGCGCATATGCATTGCCCGTGCCTTGGCGGTGAATCCCCAATTTATTGTTTGTGATGAAAGTGTTTCGGCGTTGGATGTGTCCGTGCAGGCTCAGGTGCTCAATTTGCTCAATGAGCTGAAAGAGGAATATCGCCTTACTTACATATTTATTTCTCATGATTTGTCGGTGGTTAAGTTTATGTCGGATCGCATTGCGGTGATGAATCGGGGTAAGATTGTCGAATTGGATGAAGCGGATGCCATTTACTATCATCCGAAAGAGGAGTACACGCGCCGCCTCATTGATGCGATTCCTAAAGGACGCATCCAGGATATTCAAGCGGCCCAACGGCGACGTCAGGCCTGGCGGACACAAGTAGCAACAGGGGGTGCTTAAAATGGATAGCCGACCCCCAGGTGAAGTCGAACATTAGACTTTAGCCAGGGAAAATTCCATTGGGAGATGGTAAGGTGTTGGGTAATGGGATCGTAGATGGGTAGGGCGGCATCGATTCGGAGGAGGAAATAATCAAAATCATAGCGGATACTTGTCCCGGCCCCGACGGCGATTTGGGAAGGGGCTGTATTCCATCGGAACATCGATTCGGGATATCCGTAGTTGTTGATCACATTCCATACGTTGCCAGCATCCACAAATAAGGCACCCTTCCAAGGCCCCCCATAATTCCATCGCAATTCGGCGGAGGCGAGCAGAATCATTTCACCGGATCGCTGGAATGGTGAAATTGTAGAGTCGCTCACGGATCCGGGGCCTAGCTCTTGATAACGCCATCCACGAAGCGAGTTACTACCACCGATATAATAGCGGGCTTCGAAGGGTAAGTATCGGAGATTGCCATATGGAACGGCTATGCCAGTCCATATGCGAAAGTTCAAAGAGGTCCTTGTCCAGAAGCGATGCAAACGACAATCGATATTGGTTTTCAAATATTGATAGAAAGGAATTCCACCGAGTTTATACGGGGGAGGGTCGTTTGAAAAGGCACGATTGATCCAATAGGCTACGTTGCCGGCCGATTCAAGGGGTGTCCAATACATGACCACGTTCCAGCGCCGATTGCGGCGGGTCAGGTCAGTATAGAAAAAAGAGTATTGAAATAGTGGGATGACGTGAGATCTGAATACTTCCCGCAGGAAGGGGTCGGGAGAAGTAGCGATAAGATATTGGAGGTTTGAGTCAAGTACGTGGATTAGCGAATGTGAAATAAACAAGGGGGTAAATGAGTGTCGATTGTGGGGATTAATAAATCGATAGGTAAGGCGTGCGGAATAGCTGATACGTTGG
>CAYVLB010000048.1:0-13023 GCA_964452325.1 uncultured Sphingobacteriales bacterium
CGAATGACGTCTTTATCGTGTTCTACGACAATGACGGTGTTTTCTTTTGCCAATTTTTTCAGTACGTTGATGAGCCGATGCGTATCTTGGGCATGCAATCCGATGGTGGGTTCGTCGAGGATGTAGGTTATCCCTGTCATGGAATTGCGAACGGATTTGAGCAGTTGCAAGCGTTGCCATTCTCCTCCGGAGAGGGTGCGCATGGGGCGTGCTAAGGTGAGGTACCCCAGCCCTACGGCTTCCATCATGCGTAATCGGGCAAAGAGTTCGTCTAAGGCCTGTTGGATCTGGGGATATCGATGCTTATCCCATTGGCCACGCTCCAACCATTGTCGCAATTGGGTAGCTTCCATTTGGGTAAGCTCTCCAATATGGCGGCCATTAATGCGTACATAGAGGGATTCAGGACGAAGTCGATATCCTTTGCAACTGGGGCATGTGATGCGTTCAATGAAGCGTTCGCGAAATATCCGAAAATGTGTAATGTAGGCTTTGCTTTCCAGGAATTGAAATAGGTGCCGAATACCTTCAACTTCATCATTGCCTTCCCACAGCAGGCGTTTTTCTTCGGCGGAGAGTTGGGAGTAGGGGACGTCCAATCGGAATCCATATTTGGGGGCATGTGCTGCAAATTGTGCATAGGCTTGAGATGCTCGTTCACCACGCCAACATGCGACAGCCCCCTGGCGTACGGATAGGGACGGATCGGGAATAATTTTTTGTTCAGAAAGATCCATCACAAGTCCAAACCCTTCGCATCGGGGACATGCTCCATAAGCGTTGTTGAAATTGAAAAGGTCTTCGGTAGGTGTTAGATAGGTTTGATGGCCATCGGATAGCTGGTTGGAAAAACGCCGGCGTTGGGTAGGGCGATTGGCTTCCATGATGATTACCTCACAGGTGCCCGCTTCGGCCAGTGCTTGCCGAGCAGCCTCGTAAACCGCACTTTCATCGGCGGGAGAAGCAACGGAAACAATCACCAGCGCGCTTTGCCATACCTTCGGAGCGTATATTCCTTCCAATGATTCAACCCCTTTTGCAAATTCTAGGAAAGATTCGATGTCAATGGTTTGTTCGTTGACCCACAATTGCCGATATCCTTGGGCAAATAGGCTTTCTAAGTAGGTTCCAGGATGATTGAATAACCATTGTGTATCGACCGGGAAGCCGATGAGGGCGCGCTGTCCATGCTGACGCCGAGTCCACGATTCGATGTCTTCGGGTCCTACTGCTCGTAAGACTTCACCAGTGTAGGGAGAGATGACTTCTCCAACTGCAGCATACAGTGCCCCTAAATAGTGATATATCTCAGTGGAGGTGCCCACGGTGGATCGATTGGTTTCGGTAGTGCGGTGTTGTTGGCGGATGGCCACGGTGGGAGATAAGCCTACAATATCCCGTACATGTGGTTTTTTGATTTGGCCTATAAATTGACGCAGATAGGTTGAAAGGCTTTCTGCATATATCCGTTGCCCTTCTTTGAATAGGGTGTGGTATACTAATGACGTCTTCCCAGAGCCTGACAACCCCGTTACTACCGTCAGTTGATTATGCGGGATGATGAGATTGATCTCTTGGAGATTGTGTTGGGATGCACCTATAATTTTAATGGAACTGGGGTGTGGCATAGAAATTGCTTGCTTTTTAAGCAATCAAAAATACATCTTATGGCGAGCATGCAAATAACACATTCCCATGCCAAAGCGGTTTCTCCGCTTGAAGTTTTCTTGAATCGGAAACCACAAGTCTATGCCTACATTTACCGATACGTTCAGGATCCCATGGAAGCAGACGACCTCTATCAGGAAATGACAATTAAGGTGATCCAGAAGGTAGCAGACTCGCGTTATCGTGAAGAAGGAAAAGTGGTCCAATGGATCATGCGGCTGGTACGCAATTTTTTAATTGATCACTATCGGCGTCGGCAGGTGCGTAAGCAAGGCCGACTTGAAGATTTTCATCTTCAGCGCCGTACTTCTTCCGTGCCCTCACCGGAAGTCGAACGTATTCGAGAAGAACGGATACGGGCAATTGAAATGGCATTGGAGTCATTACCCGTCGAACAAGCAGAAGTTATTCGACTTCGTTTTTATGAGCGGAAGAAATTCCGCGAGATTGCAGAAATCACCCAAACTAACATAAATACAGTTTTGGGACGTTATAGATATGGACTAAGCAAGATGCGCAAGTTTTTAGACGATAGTCTGTGGGCAATGGCAGCGGTTGCGTAAATAATGTTGTAGACGATGGGGGGTTGAAAGGGCGGAAGCTTTGGCGGTGGCTTCCGCCCTTTATTGTATTATTAGGACAGTGGGGACAGATGGCATGGCGTTTGGCTTTGGGGACGCTACCTTTGCCATTCCCAAATCGGGCCCTATGGCTGAGCGTATTACCCCGCGGAAACGCGACTTTTCTCAATGGTATGTGGATGTTGTCAAGCACGGAGGATTGGCCGAGCACTCGGCAGTGAAAGGATGTATGGTGGTCAAACCAAATGGCTATGCCATTTGGGAAAAGATTCAGAACTACTTAGACCGCCGATTTAAGGAAACTGGGCACCTCAATGCGTACTTTCCTCTGTTTATTCCCAAGTCTTTTTTGGCGAAAGAGGCTGAGCATGTAGAAGGTTTTGCTAAGGAATGTGCAGTAGTGACCCACTATCGACTAAAAGTGGATCCGAAGCAGGGGTTGATTGTGGATCCAAATGCAAAGCTTGAGGAGGAGTTGATAGTGCGCCCTACGTCTGAAACCATTATATGGAATACGTATCGTAACTGGATCCATTCCTATCGGGATTTACCTTTGTTGATTAATCAGTGGGCAAATGTGGTACGGTGGGAGATGCGGACGCGATTGTTTTTGAGAACGGCCGAGTTCCTTTGGCAAGAAGGACATACCGCACATGCTACTGCAAAAGAAGCGGTGGAGGAAGCTCTACGCATCTTGGAGATTTACGAGGACTTAGCTCGGGATGTACTGGCAATACCGGTATTAAGGGGACGAAAATCACGATTGGAAAAATTTGCAGGGGCAGAGGATACATACTGCATTGAGGGGTTAATGCAGGATGGGAAAGCACTTCAAATGGGGACGAGTCATTTCTTGGGGCAGAACTTTGCTAAGGCATTTGATGTCAAGTTTTCGAATGCAGAAGGACGTCAAGAATACGTATGGGCAACCTCATGGGGGGTATCTACTCGCCTCATCGGTGCGTTGATTATGACTCATGGAGATGACCGTGGATTAGTATTGCCCCCACGGGTGGCTCCATTACAGGTAGTGATTGTGCCTATCTATCGGAACGCGGGGCATCTGGAAACCATTCGACAAAAAATGTCGCCCATTATCGCAGCATGGCAGCAACAGGGCGTGTCGGTCAAGTTGGATGACGATGATAATCATTCCCCGGGGTGGAAATTTCATGAATATGAGGTACAAGGCGTACCGGTAAGGGTGGTGATAGGCCCCCGGGATATCGATCGGGATGTCGCAGAAGTAGCCCGTAGGGATACAGGGGAGAAGCAAGTTATAGCACTGGACCGATTGGTGGCTCACGTACCTGCCTTGTTGGAGGATATCCAAGTGTCGCTTTTTCGTAAGGCTGAGCAATTGCGGGATCGTCAAACATACGAAGTAAATACGTGGCAGGCATTCCAAGAGCGCATCGAAGCAGGCGGTTTTGTAATTGCATCATGGGATGGAACGGACGAGACCGAACGGGCAATTAAAGAACATACCAAAGCTACTATCCGACTGATTCCGGAGGGGCAGCCCGATGATCCAGGGCGTTGCGTATTTTCCGGTCGCCCTGCAAAGTGGCGGGTAGTGTTTGCGCGGGCGTATTAAGTTTGTTGGAAGCACAGGCGATGGGTAAATCCTTAACCTCATAGCCAATGTGGGACTTTGATTGGATTACACAGCCGGAAGCGTGGGCATTGTTAGTACTGTTGACTTTTCTGGAAATCGTATTGGGTGTTGACAACCTGCTATTTATCTCACTGATCACCCGACGGCTCCCTTCCCCCCAAGCCATTCAGGCACAGCGGCTGGGACTGGGATTGGCAGCGGTATTTCGGTTGCTTCTGTTGGCAGGACTATCTTATGTAATTTATCTGGATACACCGGTGTTGTCGGTGAAAGGCTATTCGCTCTCATGGAAGGATTTGATTTTGATCGGCGGTGGCATTTTCTTGGTGGCTAAAAGCACACATGAAATTCATCAGAAAGTGATAGGGGTGTCAGAGATGCCTGGAACGGGTGCAGCTACTTCGTTTAGGATGGTGTTGTTTCAGATTTTGGCGATTGATACGGTGTTTTCCATTGATAGCATTTTGACGGCGGTAGGGCTCACCGAAGAGATGATGGTGATTGCAATTGCCATTGTGGCTGCAGTAGGAGTAATGGTAGCATTCGCCGAAGTGGTCAGTTCCTTCCTTCGACGCTATCCGACGTTTCAGATGTTGGCGCTGTCGTTTTTGATTCTGATTGGAGTGCTTTTGATGGTCGAGGGTTTTCACTATCACGTACCCCGTGGGTATGTTTACTTTGCATTGTCATTTTCGCTCATGGTAGAAGTGTTGAATATTCGGGTGCAACGACGGCGCCAAAACAAAAGTGAATGAATTGGCCCCTCGCTCGTAAATATCGTCCGCGTCGGTTTGATGAGGTGGTAGGGCAAGAACATATTACAATGGCCCTTCGGAATGCTTTTCGAAAAAACCGGATAGGTCAAGCCTACCTGTTTCATGGGCCACGGGGGACAGGTAAAACTACCTGTGCACGCATTCTTGCCCGGGTTCTCAATTGTGAAAACCCTTCCGAAGCAGGGGAACCATGCCTTTCGTGTGCTTCGTGCCAAACTTTTGACGAAGGACGATCGGTTAACATTTACGAACTGGATGCAGCCTCCAATTCATCGGTCGATGATGTGCGGGCGTTAATTGAGCAGGTGAATTATCCCCCTTCAAGTGGCCAATATAAGGTATATATTATCGATGAGGTGCACATGCTTTCGCAGAGTGCGTTTAATGCATTTTTGAAAACGTTAGAAGAACCCCCTGCCCATGTAGTGTTTATCTTGGCCACCACTGAGAAGCAACGCATTCTTCCCACCATTCTTTCTCGTTGCCAGGTATTCGACTTTCGGCGGGTGGCAGTTACTGCGATCGTCAATCGTTTAGATGAGATTCTGCGTGTGGAAGGCATAACGTTTAGTGAAGAAGCATTATATGCGATTGCCGAACAGGCTGATGGTATTATGCGGGATGCCCTAACCATTGCTGATCGGGTCGTCAGTGGAACAGACGGCGAACTGACTGCCGAGGCAGTGTATCGGTTATTAGGTGTTCCGCCGGCAACGGCATTTTTTGAATTGTGGAATGCTATTGTGAGCAAAGATATTGCGTCTGCGTTGAAGCATGTGTCGGCTTTGTTGGATGCGGGCTATGACGAAGGGTTGGTCTTCAAAGGGTTGCGATGGCATATTCGGCATTTGCTGATGGCGTCGGATCCCGCCACACAAGACCTGATCCAGCTACCCCCATCAGTCAAAGATCGTATGGTGCATCAGTCCCAACGGTCGGACCCGATGTTGTTGGTGAATGCGTTGCATGTGACTTCTGAAATGGAGGGACGTTTGATGCGTTCGTTGGTGCCACGCCTGCATCTTGAAACGGCAATATTGAAGTTGATTTATTTGCAAGACATCGTATATCCGATGCCGATAGAGCCCGAGGATAGGGAGGCACTTGAAGGGAAAAGGCAAACGGCCCCTTTTGTGCCTTCGGAAAGTGTTCAATCGTCATTGCCCATTCCTAAAGACACGGCTAATCCTCAGGGTCCGTCGTTTTCCTCATCTTCTTCTCCTGCCAATGTGAAGACCCCGACAGATCGGAAAAAGGGAACACCGACCGATCCTACATCTTGGAAAAGTTTATGGGAAGGATTTCAGCAGACCGTGACAGAGGGGCCTCTCCAACAGGTAATTAATACCTCGGAAGTAACCTTTACAGCGGGTAAGAAAGTGGTGATATGGGTTGATCCGGGATGGAGTAGGCGGGTACAAGATGCTTTGGATCGCTATCTTCTTCGGCATGCCCGTAAGGGATATCAATGGCAAGTTGTGGAACGGGAGCATACGACTGCCCAACAACTCTTGGAAACATTGGTCACGAGGTATCCAGCGGTGCGTCGTCTGCACGATGAATTGGGTCTGACTTCCCTGAAATGATAGTGTTATTCTTGGGAGGAGTCGTTGATTGTGGGTTGGGTATGGGCTTGAATTTGGCGAATTACCTCGGCAAGATAGGGGGCGGTAGCTGAATTCGAGTCAGATGCTACTTGTGAAGGGGTGCCCTCGGCGATAATCGTACCTCCTTCTGGGCCAGATCCGGGGCCAAGATCGATGATGTAGTCGGCAGCGGCAGCAAATTCCATGTTGTGTTCGATGGCGATGACGGTATTGTTGCGTTGGGTTAGGCGGCGAATGGCTTTCACCAGTTTCCGTATATCTTGAAAATGGAGGCCGGTGGTGGGTTCATCTAAAAAGAAGATGTTGTTTTTCAGGCTTCGTCGGGCCAAAGCTCGCACGATCTTAAGTCGCTGGCTTTCTCCACCCGAGAGTGTAGGAGAGGGCTGTCCCAGCCGGAGATATCCCAGCCCTACTTCTTCGAGCAGTTGGAGTTTGGGAGCGATGCGGGGATGATCTTCAAACAGTTGCCGTGCTTCGCTGATGCTCATTTCGAGCACGTCGTGTATGCTATATCCTTTGTAGCGGACTTGAAGGACAGCAGGTTGGAATCGCCGCCCTCGGCAGGCCTGGCAAGGGATGAAGGTAGGTGGTAGAAATCGGCTTTCAAGGCGGATCATCCCAGCACCTTTGCATGTTTCACACCGTCCAGCTTTAACATTGAAGGAAAAGTGCGATTGGGTAAGTCCATAGAATCGGGCTACGGGAAGTGAAGCCATAAGGTTGCGAATGTGGCTGTATACACCGATGTAGGTGGCGGGTATTGATCGGGCGGTTTTCCCGATGGGTGTTTGGTCCACCGCATAAACACCTTCGATGTTTTCGTCATGTTCGAGGGCTTGGTATGGAAGTGGGGGCGGTGCGATCATATTGCGGCGTCGAGCCAAAGCAGGATACAATGTTTCCATGATCAGCGAAGATTTCCCCGACCCTGAACGCCCTGTTATACAGATGAAATGGCCGAGGGGAATACGTAGGGTGATGTTGTGCAGGTTATGGCCACATGCACCACGAAGAATTAGTTGGGTTGAGTGAGAAGAAGGAATATGTTCGGATAGGGAAGCGACGATGCGTTGTCCACTGAGGTATTGGGCGGTGAGGGTGGATGTTTTGAGTATTTCATCGGGTGGTCCTTCGGCAACGATTTGTCCACCTTTTGGTCCTTGGCCGGGTCCCATATCGATGATGTGGTCTGCGGCAAGCATTGTTTCGCGGTCATGTTCTACCACGATGACGGAATTGCCCATGTTGCGTAAGGTTTTGAGTGCGCTGACCATTCGTTGGTTGTCGGAAGGATGAAGTCCGATACTGGGTTCATCAAGGATGTATATCACGTGGACCATCCGACTGCTTATGTGTTGAGCTAATCGGACGCGTTGGAGCTCCCCACCAGAGAGGGTATGAAGTGGTCGATGGAGATGTAGATATCCAAGCCCGGTGTTGAGTAGGAATCCGATCTTTTGGTGTAGTTCGGGGACTAATTCTTGGGCAACGCGTTGATGACGTTCAGAAAGATGGGTAGTAATGTTGCCAAGGAATATGGCTAATTCATCAACAGTCATAGTTGCCAGTTCTCCGAGATGCCGTCCGCCAATTCGAAAAAGGAAAGCTTCGTGGCGTAGCCGCATTCCTTGACAATCTTGGCATGTGTGAAATCGGAGCCACCCTTCTTTGGAAAGTTGTTGAATGACTTCGTCGTTCCAGTGCTTCACCAACCCTTGCAGTCCTTTAAAGTGAAGGGTAAAGTATCCATGCGGTTTCCAGTAGAATTCGATGACTTGGTTGTTGCCTTCCATCAGCAGTCGATATTGGGCAGTGGACATCTGCCCTAAGGGAGTGTTGAGGGGTAGATATTCTAATTCAGCAACTTTTCTGAAAAAGGCGTCGAAGTAGCCTGGAGTGTTGAAGGATTGGTCGAGCACATGAACGATTTGTTTGAGGGTGGACATCCGGATTTTGTCAGGGTTGAACTGCCATTCTTCTCCGATGCCTCTGCATCGGGGGCACCACCCTTGGGAACGGTTAAACGAAAAGAGGTTGGGATCGGGAGAAGCCATGGAAAAGCCAGTCTCCGGGTCGATCAGTTCGCGAGAGAAGTAATAAACCTTACCATCGGGTGTGGTGATGATGAGTTGACCTTTGCCCAGGTTTAGGCACTGACGGATAGCGTTATCGAGTCGTCGGGAAGGTGTGGGACGGGGGGTGAGGGTGTCTACCAATACCTCGATCGTGTGGGTATGATAGCGACTGAGTTGGAGCAATTCCCAACGATTGACCTCATATACTTCGCCGTCAATACGGGCTTTGCGGAATCCCATGCGGGCCAGCCTGCGGAGGAGGTGTGAATAGTGGCCTCGACGTTGACGTATCACTGGTGCCCATAATCCGATTTTGACGTTTCGAAATCGTTCACAGATAAGTTCTCGCAGTTGTGAGAAGGTGAACTGTTGAAGGGGGCGCCCTTCCGGCGAATATCCCTGTGCTGCTCGGGCAAAAAGAACCCGTAGCAAGTCATAGATTTCGGTAGTAGTGCCCAGGGTTGATCGGGGATTGTGGCTGATTCCTTGTTGGGCCAGGGCAATAACTGGGCCCAAATGATCAATACGTTCCACCTTAGGGCGTGGAAGGGGGGGCATGAATCGACGGAGGTAGGGGCTAAATGCCTCCAGAAACCGACGTTGCCCTTCTTGATACAGAGTATCGAAGACCAACGAAGACTTACCGCCACCACTTACGCCTGTGACCACTACCAGTTGGTTACGGGGAATGTCGACAGTAATTCCCCGCAGGTTGTGTTCGCGGGCATTAACTATTCGAATCGGAGGAGTATCCATCGACATATGTTTTGGCAGGACCGATGACATTCCCGAAGTTGGCAAAATAATAACACTAAATCCCTGTTTTTGTTTCGCTTGGTGCAATGGAACATAATTTTCAAGAAAGCTTTATGGTGGCGCATTGGGCTAAGGGCACCCTTCTATATTTGCACTCACATTATGTAGTTTTCAGCGGATGTGGCGGAATTGGTAGACGCGCCAGACTTAGGATCTGGTGCCGCAAGGCGTGGGGGTTCGAGTCCCCCCGTCCGCACCACTGCCGTTGATGGATCAACCAATTTGGAAGCATGGAATTGAACAAAATTGCCCAGCAAGATGGCCTGACACTATATGCAGCCGACGTTGCCCATGAGGCAATTCGTGAACATGTGCTTCGAGAATTAAAGCGGGTGAAAAAAACTGTTCAGCTGCCGGGATTTCGAAAGGGAAAAGTGCCCCTGGGTATGTTACGTCGGATGATGCAGTCGCGTGTAGAATCGGAACTACGGGACGAAAAACTGCGATCGATAATCACCCAGCGATTCCAAAATCCTGATGCTCCCGAGGTCCTGCTGCCCATTGTGTTGAAGGACGAACAACGAGATGAGACAGGATGGCATTTTCACTTCGTAGAAGTGCCGACACCCATTTTCCCACTCAACTTGCAAGTATCGAATTTCCCCGAACGCATTGAAGTGAGGTTGACCGACGAGGATGTGGATGCCGAAGTGGAAGAAATTCGCAAAAACCACCTTTCCCTTAAGCCCGTGGAAGCCTTGGAACAATCTCCCCAATATCCTCAACGCTTGCTGGCTGAAGTAGTGGAGTTGGGAGATAATGGTAATGAACTCGAAGGTGGCATTCGGAAAAACGTCATTTGGATGTGGGAAGATCTGCCGGAAGGTTTGCGGTCTCAGCTGGTAGGCAAACGGAAGGGCGACGAGCTTGAGGTCAATCTTCGAAATTACTTTGAGGGCAAGGAAGCGCAATTGGCTGCCCTTTTAGAGACAGAAGAGCATGCGGCCAAAGATCTGTCGGATCGGGTGGTATTACGGAATATCGTTCCATATGTGATCATTTTGCCGGAGGTAAACGAGGACTTTATTCGGAAAGTGTTTCCTAATCTTGAGGAACCTACCGAGGAGAACTTTCGGGAACAGGCCCGCCAAAATGCCCATTCTTATTGGAATCAAAAAGCTCGCCGGTGGTGGGAAGCGAAGATCCGCAAACAGCTTATCTCGGAAAACGATATAGAACTTCCTCAGGATGCCATCAAGTCGTGGTATGCAGCTGCTTTTCAACGTTCTGATTCTGTGGATGACCTGCTCAGTAGCCAAGAGTGGGAGCAGTTGAAATGGGGGGTTGTGGTGCGCAATCATGCCATTACGCAGCGTGATGCTGCTTCGATGGAAGAGCTACGTAAAATGGCGGCGACGTATGCCTACCGAGAAGCCATCCAAGAACGGCAGCAACCTACCGATGAATTCCTTAATCAACGCATGGCCCTTTACTTATATCATCCGTATTACCGATATTTACTTCATACGGATGTGTGGGAAGAACATTTTTTTGAATGGATTCAGAAAGAGGTTACCAGCCGGACGGTTGATTTGAAGGAGTTTTTGCAAGAATGGTCTGAAGTTCAACACACCCAAGAAGCATTGGAAGCGAACGACTCAAAATCGACTGGATAATGAAGCCTGCTAACATTGGTGAAGAGTTTCGAAAGTATGCCCGTGGGCATCATGGCATCGGTTCCCTCCGAATGCATCAATATGAACAGATGATTGGCGCTTATATTACGCCCAATATCATTGAAGAGCGTCCGATGAACATTGCTGTGATGGACGTATTTTCTCGGCTGATGATGGATCGTATTGTTTTTCTGGGTGTGCCAATCAATGACGATGTGTCCAACATTATCCAGGCCCAGTTGTTGTTTTTGGAGTCCAGCGATTCGAGCCAGGAAATACAGATGTACATCAACAGCCCGGGAGGGAGTGTGTATGCAGGCTTGGGGATTTATGATACCATGCAATACGTTGCTCCGGATGTGGTGACGATTTGTACTTCACTGGCAGCATCGATGGCTGCGATTTTACTAGCGGCGGGAGAATCGGGTAAGCGCTATGCCCTGCCCCATGCCCGTGTGATGATTCATCAACCGTTGGGAGGCGTGCAAGGTCAAGCTGCTGACATTGAAATCACTGCCCGAGAAATCTTACGGTTGCGTGATGAGCTTTATCAGATCCTTTCTAATCATACGGGCCAGAAGGTAGACAAGATTGCGGATGATGCGGACCGTGACTTCTGGATGCGTGCCGATGAAGCCAAGGACTATGGCATTGTTGACGAAGTGCTTGTTCCCAAAAAGCGACGTTGATAAGTGCTACGCTGATGATTGCACAGGTTGCTGATGCACAGGGTGGAACTTCGGCACCCGATCCAACTCCTATCCTCGTTTACCCGGAAGATATTAAAGCATATCTTGACCAATACGTTGTGGGGCAGGACTATGCAAAGAAGGTGATTGCTGTTGCCATTTACAATCACTATAAGCGGTTGATGAGCCGTCAGAGCGTTCGTGATGTCGAGATTGAAAAATCGAATATCCTCCTTATCGGTCCCACGGGTACAGGCAAGACCCTTATTGCCCGTACTATTGCCCGACTACTTCAGGTTCCATTTGCCATTGCTGATGCCACAACACTCACCGAAGCCGGATATGTGGGAGAAGACGTAGAAACCATTATTACACGGATCTTGCAGGCGTGCAATTATAACGTGGCTGCTGCCGAACGTGGCATTGTTTATTTGGATGAGATTGATAAAATCTCCCGCAAGTCGGAAAACCCCAGTATCACCCGTGATGTTTCGGGAGAAGGTGTTCAACAGGCCTTGCTCAAAATTGTTGAAGGCACTACCGTGATGGTTCCACCGCAGGGTGGCCGCAAACATCCTGAACAGCCGCTTATACCGGTGGATACTTCCCAGATTCTTTTCATTGCGGGGGGGGCATTTGACGGGCTTGAAAAGATCATTCGCCAGCGCTTGCGTAGCCGAGCAATAGGGTTCCGATCGCCGATTAATCCTGAAGCCGAAGAAAATCCGTTGATGCATGTCCAACCAGAGGACCTCAAACGTTTTGGCATTATCCCCGAGCTGATCGGGCGTTTTCCTGTTATCGCACATCTTGACCCTCTCGATAAAGCCACCTTACGGCAAATTCTTATCAAACCCCGCAATGCGGTGTTGCGCCAATATCAGGCATTGTTCCGGTTGGATGAGGTGACCCTTGAATTTACAGAAGAAGCGCTTGATGCTATTGTCGAGGAGGCCATGCGACTTAAAATGGGCGCGCGAAGCCTACGCAGTGTAGTTGAGAAAATTTTGATGGATTACATGTTCGAAATCCGGAATTATCGTGGGAAGACGGTCCGCATTGACCGTGCCGAAGTGCAGGCGAAATTGCCATACGCCGCCTAAATGGCGGACTTGTGAACATCCAACACCTTTCCTTTCGGCAATGGGAACAGCGGGCATGGCACCCTGCCGCTACTTTTTTTCATACTCCACAGTGGTTTTCCGCATGGCATCGCTGGAGAGGCGATGATATCCTGGCTGTTGAGTGGGAAGGCATCGGATGGGTCCCACTGGCGATTCGGGGAAAGACAGCCTCTTCTTCGCCGCCGGGGGTATATGGCGGTCCGGTACCGTATCCTCCCACACACCCACAGCGCCTTTGGGAACGACTTTTTGAATGGATGGAAAGGGAAGGTTTGCGCTTCGAGACATTGTGCCTGACACCTCCCCCCTCACCCGCTGAATCTTGGACCACCTACGTGGCCATATTGCCCTCCTACCCTGCAACGATCATTCGACATTGGCGGGCTACCCATCGAAACTATTGGCGACGCACGCTCAGAAACGGTGTGGAGGTATCTCCGTTGACCTTGGCCA
>CAYVLB010000049.1:0-12948 GCA_964452325.1 uncultured Sphingobacteriales bacterium
TTGGGTGAATTTGGGTTCGTCCCCCTCATTGTGTCCATGTTTGCGATAGCCAACTACATCAATCAAAATATCCCGGTGAAATCGTTGCCGAAATTCAACGGCCAATTCGGCAGCATACACAACGGCTTCGACGTCATCACCATTGACGTGCAGCACCGGCATATCAAACGCACGCGCCACCGCAGTGGAATAATCGGAAGAGCGGGCCTCGTCAAAATCGGTGGTAAAGCCGATTTGATTGTTAATGACATAATGAATAACTCCCCCTACTCGATATCCGGGCAGATTCCACATTTGAAACGTCTCATAGACTACTCCTTGCCCAGCAATCGCTGCATCGCCATGAAAGATAATGGGGAGCAACGGTTGGCGGTTTTTATTAAACTGATGGTCGCCTTTGCTTCGTGCATAGCCGACAAGCACGGGCGTAACCGACTCCAGATGCGAGGGATTGGGAACTAGTTTAAGTTTCACTCGTTTGCCATTATCCCAGAGGCGTTCTGCACTAAATCCCAGATGATATTTGACATCGCCATAGCCCATCGTAAAGTCTTGCTGAATCCGCCCTTCGAATTCACCAAAGATATACTTATAATCTTTTCCAAAAATATTCGCCAATACATTCAGTCGTCCACGATGAGCCATCCCAATGGCAAACACTTCCACCCCCGCTTCGCTCCCCGTAGTAATGATGGCATCAAGTGCCGGAATAGCACTTTCTCCCCCTTCCAATGAAAACCGCTTTTGACCGACAAATTTGGTGTTGAGAAACTTTTCAAACAATACCGCCCGGTTAAGTTGTTGGAAAATGCGCCGTTTTTTTTCGGGCGAGAAACCAAATTCTAGGACCGTGGATTCGAAACGCTTTCGGAGCCACCATCGGATATCAGAATCGTGAATGTGCATATACTCGATTCCGATGTGACCACAGTAAATTTTACGGAGTCGGTCGATGATTTGGCGCAGGGGGGCATTCGGCAGTTCGATCTCAACTCCCGCATAGAAAGGGGTATCTAAGTCGTCCTCAGATAGACCGTAGTCAGAGAGGTCAAGCCGGGGATGTCGATCCTTACGGGGACGAATAGGATTGGTATCCGAGAGGTAGTGCCCACGTTGCCGATACCCGAATATTAATGAAAGGACCTTAAGTTCTTTACCAATCTTTTCGGTATCAATTGCTCCGCCTGGCTGGCAGGCGGCATATTCCATTCCCAAGAAAAATTGTTGCCATGACGGATCAATGCCATGGGGATTGGTTCGGTATTGCTGATAGAGCTGTTCAATATAAGCTGGATCAAGAAGTGGCGTCACAACATCATGCGTCATATGTGGTGAAAATCAATAAGCAGTAACAACAAAATGCTTTGCAAAATAACAACGCCCGTTCCGCATGTTTCGATTTAGATGCGAAAGAGCCGCTTTTCAAAGAGTACTTGATATAGCGTATCCCGTGGAATTTTCATGACAAACTCGGGATTGAATGTTCTCAAAACCAATCCCTGAATCCGAACACGCACCAATCGAAGGGTCGGAAGTCCTACAGCAGCAGTCATCCGGCGAATTTGACGATTACGCCCTTCGGTGAGCACGATACGCAACCATGTAGAATTGGCAACACGCCATCGGGGCAAGGGCGGAACACGTGGCGGCAAATTGGTGGGTGGTGTAATGCGCTCTACAATGGCAGGACGGGTCGGCTTACCATTCAACATAATTCCACACCGAAGCTGAACAAGATCATCATCGATGGGCTGCCCCTCCACCTGGACCCAATATTCCCGCTGATGGCGAAACAAAGGATGTAATAATCGATAGTGGAGCTCCCGATCGTTGGTCAATAACAGAAGTCCTTCACTGTTTTTGTCCAACCGACCTACTGGATATACATCCCGAGGAAATTCATACCAATGATGTTTTAAGGTTAACTCCTTAGGCCGCTGCCCAAAGCGGCTGACCATACCCATGGGCTTATAAATGGCATAATAATGAAGTCGATGCTCTTTACAGCATGCCCGCCGTTTATAAGATGATCTTCTTCGGTATTGCTTCACGTGCACGTTGCCCAATATGGTTCAAAATGCCAGATTATCACCACATCCATGTACGGACAAATACCCACGCTATGTATAACGTCACTAACAGTTTACCCACGGTTCCTACTAAGAAGCCTACTAAGCTACCCAGTGCCGATCGAAGGGCTTTACCAACGTCGTCATTTGTTGTCATCTCTCCGATAAATGCTCCAATAAAAGGCCCAACAATAATCCCTAAGGGTGGAAAGAACAAGAGCCCCAGAATTAACCCGATAGTGGCACCCCATACTCCTCGGGTCGTTCCTCCAAAACGTTTGGTACCCCAAATAGGCAAGTAGTAATCTAAGACCGTAATCACTGCCGCCATTAAGCCCGTGGTCAACAAGTCAGAAACAGCTACATCATGGGTATTCGTAACATGCAGTAGCAGGAGGCCGAGGAAAGCCAATGGAGGACCCGGCAACACGGGAAGAATGCACCCGATTAGACCGAGCAATAGCAGGAGTACCCCAATGACAACGAGCAAAATGTCCAACCAGGCCGAACCTTATGATGTCCCTCCCTCAGGGGGAATCACCGACACATAGGAACGGTTACCCCGTTTCTTTTGGAAATGGACCACACCATCCACGAGCGCAAATAAGGTATGATCTTTCCCCATACCGACGTTTCGCCCGGGATGATGTCGAGTACCTCGCTGCCGTACGATAATATTGCCGGCTTTGGCCCATTGACCGCCGGATATCTTAACCCCCAATCGCTTGCTATGAGAATCCCGTCCGTTACGGGTACTCCCTACACCCTTTTTATGTGCCATGCCAGAAAATCCATTAAAGGTTAATATCCACAATTTGCACCTCGGAAAGTGGCTGACGATGCCCCCGTTTTACACGATAGCCTTTCCGACGCTTTTTCTTAAATACAATTACCTTATCAGCTCTAAAATGCCGCAATACCTTTCCTATCACATGCACTTCTTTCAATACCCTGCTTCCGACCCTTATTTTATCTCCCTCAATCACCATCTTTACTGAATCGAAGCGGACTTCCTCATTTTCAAGTGCCGGTAAACGGTCCACCACTACTTTTTGATTTTTCCGCACCCGATATTGACGACCGCCAATTTGAACCACTGCTTCCTTCATTAGGACAACATGCTTTGGGGGCGGCAAATGTACAACATACAATCCAAAAATTTGCCCTTACGCTCCTGCACCCCGTACACAAACGGGGCCCGTTGTCATTACAGCAGTTTTTCTTTACCGTTGTATTATAAAAGGGATGTTCTCATCCCCGATCTTCGACATCGAATTAAGGCGTAGGAAATAATAGCCCGCGGGCAGCCCATCCACGGCTACTCGGAATCCTTTTTCACTTGGATATGCCTTCAAATGCCAAGTTTTTCCAGCTACATCTTCTACCGTCACATTCGTTATTGAAATCAATTCAAAAGGATCCCCTTCAACAATCAACCATTCATTCGCAGGGATGGGATACACCCTGAACACTAAGGCACGGTCAATCCATATCTTTTGCACTTGCGAATAGCTATAAGCACCGTTAAAGTCTTCTTGACGGATCCGATAATACGACCATCCGTGCCATGGCATCCTATCTGTCCACTCGTAGGTACGTAATTGTGTACTTTGCCCTGCTGCCATCACCTCTCCAATTGGAGTAAAAGAAAGAGCGTCCGTACTTCGTTCAATCACAAATCGATACGATTCGCTTTCGGAAGCGGTAGCCCATTTCAATTTTACCGATCGATTATTGATCACCTCTGCTTTGAAATAGACCCATTCCACGGGAACTACACCAGCGCACAACTGTACGACAAACGCATCATAACCGCCATTGGCAGTGTTGTCATAAGATCCACTTGTTGCCGGGAAGTCATTAGATCCTGTCCATCCAGCCACATACACGTCTGTTGAGGTAAGTCCCACACCTTCACCTACATCTCCCCCACTGCCTCCGATAAATGAGGACGAGACCAGCGATAAAGCACTTGATTGTGCCGGATCGATTTTCGCCAAATAGGCATCCCAAACCCCATTAAAGGTCGGATCACAGGAAGGTGTAGTACTTGGAAAGCCTGACTCCGCTCGCCCCGTTACGTACGCTGCACTGGCATCTGTTACAACGGCACGGGCATCATCCCAACCAGATCCACCCAAAAAAGTTGAATAATCAAGGTTCGATCCGTTGGTACTAAACACCGTAACGAAAGCATCAAAATTACCGTTATGAGTCACATCATACCCCCCCGCGGTGGTTGGAAAGTTAGTAGACAACGTACTACCCACTACCACTACTTTTCCATTAATAAGGGCAATTCCAAACCCGTAATCTGTGGTGTCTCCTCCCAAATAGGTAGAATAGAGCAATTGTGTGCCATCACTACTGATCTTGCTCACAAAAGCATCGTTGAAATTGCCCCCATAGGTCGATTGATAAGCGCCACTTGTAGTCGGGAATCCCAATTCAGCATATCCCGTAACATACGGCTGTTGATTCACATCCAACACAATATCCTTTCCATAATCAGACCCCGTGCCCCCCAAATAAGTTGAAAAAGTACTTGCTGCTAGGTCTGGAGTCAATTTAATAACATAGGCATCTGAAATGCCATCTAACGACCCGTCATAAGCACCAATTGTGGTTGGAAAGTCAGTTGAGCTTGTGCTTCCCACCACATATACCGTATCGTTAGGGTCCAACGCAACACCTGTGGCATCCTCATAATCACTCCCACCCACATACGTGGAATACAACAAGCTGGATCCTGTACTGTTGAGCCGGAACACCACCGCGTCATAACTTCCGTTATGTGAAGTATCCAAGGCATTGTTTGTTGTGGGGAAGTTGGTAGACAGACTGAATCCACAGACCACGATATCCCCCGAACTCGTTAAAGCAATATCCCTGCCTTGTTCCTCATCATTGCCTCCCACAAAGGTGGAAAACACTAATGCTGACCCGGAAGCGTTGATCTTAGTGACAAAAATATCGTCCAATCCAGGCTGACCAATGTTGCTATTGCCAGGGCTATTATGGGTTTGATCATATGCACCTGTTGTGGTCGGGAAATTTGATGACAACGTCGATCCCGTTACGTATACTTCGCCATTCGAATTGACTGCCATACCCCAGGCGTAATCGTCATTATCTCCTCCTAAGTAGGTTGCATAAATAAAAGGATCAATAATTAAGGGGCGGGCGGGATCATAATCATCAACAACAAAACCAAATACGGTCGGTCCGTACTGAATGAACCGCACTGGGACCGATTCTTGGGTTGCAGCTGCCGACATTTGATAAGCATACAGCCCGCCATGCCGCACCTGCCCGAATCGGGTTTCCATCACCAGCTCACCAGTGGCAGGATCTACCCAGGCATTCTCGGCACCTTCAATTTCCAGTTGAATTATTTCCGGGCTTCCCCCTGGATGGATCACAAAATCATAACGCAACCGACCTGCATCCAAATAATATTGAACATCCACATTACCATATACATTTTGTAGTCTCACTTCCGAATAGCGCTGTACGTTACCTGCCCACCTGGCAGGGTCACTCCCAATGAAAAAATTGTAGTATCCAGGGAGGGGGGTTACATTGCTCACAAGGACTTTTGAATTAGCTCCTTTTAGCTTCAGTTTTATTACATGTCCGTGTTTAGCGATAATACGGGGCGTTTGATGTTCCGGGCCAAGCGTCCCATATTCTACCTGATAAAAGTCTAATACCATCCCTTCCGCAGTAATCCACGCATCCAACCCTTTTGAACGACTCATAAACAACACTTCATTGGGCCATTGGCCTTTATTTTCAATAAGGCAAGGACGATGGACAGGGTTCAGCGAGGCAAACGAAGGAATCATAGCACATCCAGCCAATAGAACGATAGAAGCCCCCCACCTCAACCACACATTACCCACAACATTTTGCTGTTTCATGGCAGTTTTTTTAATTCTAAGTGTCGGATATCAAATTTTGTGAGCGAAGATATGGCTCTGTTGACAAGGTTGCTTTAAGAAAGGGCCAACTTAGAATAACAAAAAAAATGAGGAGAAATATACTGCTACGAAGAGTTAATCATTGCTCCCACCTACGTTCAACAATGACCGGATGGCGTCCAATACGGACTTTTCGTGACCAATCTACTGCTGTAGGGTCTGGATAATAAAAGTAAATCGTCGTGGTATCTCCATTCTGAATTTCTTGAACTATCTGACGTCGCCCTTGGTCATCGTAATAAAATATCTGCTCTTTGGGGTCAGCATCTGCAGCAACGGTGCGAATCCGATCTATTCGATTGTCATGATACGAATAGATTATTTGGATTTCTTCTGAGTCAGATGCATTGCGTAGCACGTCTTTTATTAGGCGTCCCTCATTATCATATTCGAAGACGCGAGTGTGATTAAAAACACGGTCGGCATGCATAAGCACCTCCTTCGTCAGATGGTTTCCCTTCCAAGTATAATGATAAGTTGCTATCGGTCGACGATAGTGGTCAAATATCTCTACCTTTTGAAGCTGTCCCCGGTTGTTGTAATGATAGGTGCGGAATTCCCGAGGCATACCACTTTCTTCACGGACTACCACCTGCGTGGGGCCATGAGGGCCATAAGCATAATGATAAGTTTGAACCTTTGTACCGTGTGGGCTTTTACGCACATACCGGCGAAGGTTCCCATGCGCATCCAATTCCAATTGCATGGTACGCCGTATACCGCTTTTCACCAGCGAATCGCCAATCCATCGAGTACGGAATTCGCGAATGGTCAGGCGGGCTGGCACATTTTCGAAATCGAAGCGAACCTTATCTTGTTGGTAGGGATGAGGATTATCTGGTATCACGACTGACTGTGCGGCGACCATTGGCATGACCAATAGGATAGCAAATCCAATCATCCAGTGAAACATGGGAATATAGTTTTGCGGAAATTTTATCGTCATGTACAGCAAACATACCGAGAAGTTCCTCGGCTATGCATTAACGTACGATGATGTATTGGTCGTGCCCGAGTATTCAAGCGTATTTCCTCGCGACACCGACCTGACTACTCAGCTGGCTCCAAACATCCGCCTCAACATCCCATTTATTACCGCAGCGATGGACACGGTTACCGAATGGGAAATGGCAATAGCAGTGGCCCGTGAGGGGGGGGTGGGGTTTATTCATAAAAACTTATCTATTGAAGAGCAAGCTCAGCAAGTCCGCAAGGTCAAACGTGCCGAAAGTGGTGTTATTCGGGATCCGATTACGTTGTCAGAAGATGCCACAGTAGGTGATGCGCTATCCATCATGGAAGAACACAATATCCGTGGGATTCCAGTAGTTGATGCCAACGGTAAACTCAAAGGAATTGTTACCAACCGTGATCTTCGCTTTGAAAGTGAACGTCATCGTCCGATTCGCCAAATCATGACGCCAATCGAACGCATCATTACGGCACAAAGTGATGTTACCCTCAATGAAGCGGAAGTCCTTTTTCGAGAACACAAAGTAGAGAAACTGCCGTTGGTAGACAGTAATGGGTATTTGCGTGGATTAATCACTTTTCGGGACATCAAACGGCTGAAAGAATTTCCGCATGCTTGTAAGGATACGCATGGAAGGTTACGGGTCGGGGCGGCTGTCGGGATCACGCCCGATGTAATGGAACGCGTAGCTGAACTAGTCCGAGCGGAAGTGGATATCATTACCGTCGACTCAGCTCATGGACATTCCCAAAAAGTGCTGGAAACCATTCGAAATATCAAAAACGCTTTTCCGGAGTTGCCGATTGTCGGGGGGAATGTGGCCACCGGCGAAGGGGCTTTGGCAGTTGTGGATGCGGGTGCTGACACTGTCAAAGTTGGGGTAGGACCCGGGTCAATATGCACTACCCGCATCATTGCAGGTATTGGCATACCTCAACTGCAAGCCGTATTTGAAGTATCTCAAGCATTGAAGGGCCGAAATATACCTATCATTGCAGACGGAGGCATCCGACACACCGGCGATGTGGTCAAAGCCATTGTGGCAGGTGCCGATGCGGTGATGGCAGGCTCTATTTTCGCAGGCGTTGAAGAAGCACCAGGAGATACCATCGTATACGAAGGACGAAAATTCAAGACATATCGGGGAATGGGGTCTATCGAGGCCATGAAAGAAGGAGCCAGCGACCGCTATTTCCAGGACCCGGAAGAAGCCATTAAAAAGCTGGTACCAGAGGGGATTGTCGGGCGGGTCCCTTACAAAGGAACGTTCTCGGAGGTGATTTTCCAGTTCGTAGGTGGGCTCCGTTCTGGCATGGGCTATACAGGTAGTCGAACCATTGCAGAGCTCAAACAGAAACGCTTTGTGATCATTACCCTCGCGGGAGTTCGTGAAAGTCATCCTCATGATGTTGACATCGTAAGGAGTGCCCCCAATTACATGCCGTAAACCAGAATGCACACCGAACAGGATTGGTGGGCAGTCCGAATGCCGGGAACTTCCCATTGGCAAGTATTTTATGGGCTATGGCAGCGTCGAATGGTATGGGAAGAGGGTCCTTTGCTCTTGCCATTTAATGGTGACTGTGCTTGGCAATTGGTAATCAAACACCGGCAACAACTAACTTGCCTTGTTGGTGAGCCGCTTCCAATTTTGCATAAGGGAAAAGGAGTCCCTTCATGGAGTTTTGAACAATACGCCATGGCAGTACAGGCGGCTCAACAACACTTTGCCACTGGGTCCTTAGAAAAAGTCGTGTTGTCGGTGCGATGGAGATATCCTTGGCCTGTTTCAACAGGGTGGATGCATTGGGCAGAACGAATGGCACACCGACACCCGGAGGCTATGGTCTGGATAGCGGGTTTTTCGAAGGGAATCGTATGGTGCGGAGCATCTCCTGAGCCATTATTGATAGGTTCAAAGGGCCGTACCTGGCATACAGTAGCCTTAGCAGGTACCGCAACGGATGCCAACGGGTTCACTTCCAAAGAATACACCGAACAGGCCAGTGTGGCCCATCATATTCAGCACGTTCTCTATAACATGGGGATTGACCCCATTGTGGAAGGCCCTGTTGCAGTGCCTACTGCTGAGTTATGGCACCTCCAAACCCACTTTAAGTGGCAATATATGCCACCAATTGATATCAGCAAACTGATCCGACAATTGCATCCCAGTCCTGCCGTTGTGGGCCATCCTATTCCCGAGGCCATCGCCTTTATTCGTCAGTATGAACCTCACCGCCGGCATCTATATACGGGATTGGTAGGTTGGTTCTCCGTCACCGAACCACGCCTTTATGTGAACTTACGCTGTGTTCGGATGGACCTCCGACATCAGCATGCCGATTTTTTTGCGGGCGGAGGCATTACCTCTGAATCGGACCCGCGTGCGGAATGGATAGAAATCCGACGTAAGTTGGCCTTAATTCAACACCCATGGAGACCGAGCGCATAACTTCTCTTTACCGTTTTCTTCGTAAAGCGGTGCAAATGCTGTATGACCATGGCATACGACATGCGGTGTTGTGTCCCGGATCACGGAGTGCACCATTGGCATTGACCGTGATGCGATATGAGGGGATGAAATATCACATTATCGATGACGAACGATCTGCTGGATACGTGGCGCTTGGGTTGGCACAATCCCTACGTGAGGGAGTACTGGTCATCACGACTTCGGGGACTGCCGCCCTTAATTTGGCACCTGCCATGGCGGAAGCCTATTATCAAGAAGTCCCTTTGCTGGCGTGGACTGCCGACCGTCCACTCGGGGCCATTCATCGGGTGGAGAATCAGGCCATTCGGCAGCCCGGCATCTTCGAGCCCAACGTCAAAGCCTCCTATACATGGCCGAATGACTTTTTCCAAATGCCGCACCTGCGGTATGCGCTGAGCCTACTCAACGAAGCCCTTTATCAATTGCTCACTACACCACGAGGTAGCGTCCACCTCAATATCCCCATTGCAGAACCATTTTATCCAAGCCCGGATATCCCCGCCGAATCAGATCCGCTTCCGCATCCTCCCACTTCCACCCGCCCTCCTCCCCAATTAACCTATTCCGTAGCCTACGAATATGCCCATCGCCTTGCCACCACAGCACGGATACTCCTGTTAATGGGGCATCGCTTGCCAAACTATCCCCTTCGAAAATCCCTCAAAGCATTCAGCCGCCAATTGGCCATTCCAGTGTTGGCCGACCCAATTGCCAACTACTACTCTCCCCACCATACATGGTTCCTCAACGATGACTTTTGGATGTGGCTCACCCCCAACCAACAGGAAATCTTACGTCCTGACCTATTAATCACCATCGGGTACCGCTTTTTGTCTAAATCCCTCCGGCAATTTTTCAGAACCCACCCCCCCAGCGACCACTGGCACATCGGTTTCCCTCCTTATCCCATTGACCCTTTCGAAGTGCTTACGCAGACAATTAGGGTACATCCACAAACTTTTCTTCAACAAATCAGGGCATTGATTCCGACCCTCGATGTTTCCGAACGCTTGAACTACATACAGCAATGGCAAGCGGCCTACGATGAGTTCTACGCCCTTCGTGCGGACGGGATGCTTCCAATATCCACCGAAGCCGCTCTGTTTTTACAAGTGATTGAACTGTTACCTTCCCAAGGTATTCTTCATTTGGGTAACAGCTTGCCGGTGCGCCATTTTCAACATATCCCGCCCCATTTGCAACGTAAGATGGGGGCATGGGATATATTTGCCAATCGGGGTACTAGTGGAATTGACGGTTCTCTGTCAACCGCCATAGGCCATGCGCGGTCAGCACAACGAACCATATTTGCAATCATCGGAGATCAATCCTTTTTCTATGATGCCAATGCCTTATGGACGGATTCACTGCCCCAAAATCTGCACATCGTGGTAATCAACAATCATGGTGGCCGTATTTTCCAAACTATCTCGGGCCCTTCCCGTCAGCCTGAGTTTGCCCGATATTTTGCACGCACGCATCAGCGATCGATTCGGGGACTAGCTGAATATCAAGGCCTTCGGTATTATCGGGCAAGTAATGCAGAAGAGCTCCGTTCCGTTTGGCCCCACTTTGCTGCATCGGGACCATCCATCTTAGAAATTGACATCACATGAACCAAGAAGGGGTTATCAAATTCCGCCTTTTTCAAATTCAAGAAGATGTGGCCATTACTCCTTCACCTCGTTTTTTCCAGTTTTGGGATTGGCTCCGACATCACCGCTGGCTTGGGAAGGATCGTAACGGATATGGATATGGCAACCTCAGTGTACGGACCCAGCAAGCCCATCTCGCTTGGCCCCATGGTTTTTTCATCACGGGGAGTCAAACCAGCCTCCTGGAGCGACTCACGCCCCGCGAAGTGGCATTGGTAACCTATTACTCCATCGAGGAAAATTACTTATATGCCCGCGGTCAGGTAGCCGCCTCTTCGGAATCGCTATCTCATGCTGCCCTCTATAGGGCCGCCCCCCAAATCCGAGTAGTGGTTCATGTCCATCACAAGAAATTATGGCAACGCACGATGGGACAATTACCTACCACTCCATCGGATATTCCCTATGGGACGCCTGCCATGGCCAGGGCACTCCAACGCCAGATTTCCCCCAAAGGAATCATCGTAATGGGAGGGCATCAAGGTGGACTCATGGTCTGGGGTCAAACCTACCAAGAGATCAAAAACCGCCTGCTTCAAATCTGCAATGAACACCATGTTTGCTAAACATTCCTGCGCGACAAAATGATACGCCGCCATCTAACCAATTGGAATGGCTACCCCGCGGTGGATGCCAAAGTATTTGAAATATATAGTCAACGGCAAGCCATCCACTTGAGCCAGACGCTTCCATCTTACATTAATCGGGGAATGGGCCGATCGTACGGAGATGCTTCGTTGGGAGCGGTAATTCTTCAACATGGCCCAAATCGTCGTTTCTTGGATTGGAATCCGGACACCGGTATCCTTGAAGCGGAAGCGGGCATTACATTAGACGAGATACTTCGGGTAATGGTGCCCCGCGGTTGGTTTCTGAAAGTAACGCCCGGGACACGTTTTGTCTCCCTTGGCGGAGCGGTTGCCGCGGACGTTCACGGCAAGAATCACCATGTAGAGGGTAGCTTCTATCACTCCGTAGAGGCTTTTTCTTTGGCCCTTCCAGACGGACGCATCCTTCGATGTAGCCGCTCTGAAAATGCCGAATTGTTTCATGCCACCTTTGGTGGAATGGGATTGACGGGAACAATTCTCAGTGTTCGGATACGCCTACGACCCATCCAAACTGCCTATATCCGTCAACACACTTTCAAAGCCCGAGATCTGGATCACATTTTTAGATTGATTGATCATCACCATGCTACCACATATTCCGTCGCATGGATTGATTGCTTAGCTAGAGGCAAACATACGGGACGGAGCGTTCTGCTCATAGGTGAACATGCCGAAACAAAGGAGCTGCCGGATCGTTTGCGCAAAAATCCATTATCCACTCACCATTCCCCCCGCCTTTCGATGCCCCTATATGCTCCCCGCAGGGCACTTAACGCGACCACCATACGATGGTTCAATCAGTTGCACTATTCCCGGCATCGCCACAACCATCAATCATATGTTCATTATGCTCACTTTTTTTATCCCCTGGATGCTATTCGTCATTGGAATCGAATGTACGGCAAACAAGGATTCGTACAATATCAATTTGTATTACCTTCGAGCACCAGCTATGAAGGAATGCAACAGGTGTTAGGTGCCATGGTCCACTACAGCCAAGCATCCTTTTTGGCAGTGCTCAAGAAGTTTGGGCCCGCCAATCCATCACCTTTATCCTTTCCAATGGAAGGATACACATTGGCAGTAGATTTCCCTATTACCGATCGGCTTTGGCGTTTCCTGCATCACCTGGATGAAATCGTAGTTCGATTTGGGGGGCG
>CAYVLB010000050.1:0-12811 GCA_964452325.1 uncultured Sphingobacteriales bacterium
GCCCCAGTATTGGAAGGTAGCTGTCCATCTGCAATGGTGAAGGTTGCTGCGCGGATATGGTCGGCACATACGCGTAGGGCGATGTCCACGTTGTTTTCTGAACCGTATTTGACGTTAAATCGGCTACATAAATTCTGGACTAACGGTTGAAAAATATCGGTGTCGTAGTTGGATTTTTTTCCTTGTAAGACAGCGGTGAGTCGTTCGAGTCCCATTCCCGTATCGACGTGTTGGTGGGGGAGGGGTTCAAGGCTTCCGTCAGCTCGTCGGTTGTATTGAATAAATACCAAGTTCCATATTTCGAATACTTCAGGGTGGCCCTGGTTGACTAATTCTGCTCCGCTGATGGCTTTCCGTTGGGCATCGTCACGGATATCAATATGGATTTCGGTGCATGGTCCGCATGGACCTACCTCGCCCATTTCCCAGAAGTTGTCTTTGCTTCCGAAAAAAAGAATACGTTCGGAGGGCAATAGTTTGGCCCACCACTGGTAGGCTTCTTCATCGCGAGATAGGCCCAGTTGTTCATCGCCTTCGAAGACGGTTACGTAGATGCGGCGGGGGTCTATTCGAAAATGTTGGGTCAGGAGTTCCCAAGCCCAGGCAATAGCTTCTTCTTTGAAATAGTCTCCGAACGACCAGTTGCCAAGCATTTCAAACATGGTGTGATGGTAAGTGTCACGTCCGACTACTTCGAGGTCATTGTGTTTGCCGGATACGCGTAGGCATTTTTGGGTGTCTGCGACCCGTGGTGCCGGTGGGGGATTCAGTCCGAGGAAAACTTCTTTGAATTGTACCATGCCCGCATTGGTAAACATCAGGGTAGGGTCATCTTTTTGAACGATGGGTGCTGAGGGGACGATGCGGTGCCCTTTGTCTCGGAAAAAGTCGAGAAATGCTGCGCGAATTTCCTTGGCTTTCATCGCGTATTCTGATTGTTGGGAAATGGAATGGCAAATTTCCGCAGAAAAAGATGGATTGGAGTGGGGGCTTTTGTTGTTGTTTTATGTTTTAGAATGGGTTGGAGTATGCGGGATTATGAAGGAATGTTGTGTCGGTGAGGGTTTTGAGGAATGCTACGAGGGCTTGGATTTCCATATCATTAAGTCGGAGTCCTCCTTTGTTGACGAACTTCATTAGGGGGTCGACGGTGGGGGACCAATAGCCGCCCTTATTGTAATGTTCACGGATGACTTCTTCCAGTGTGGCAAACCTTCCGTCGTGCATATACGGGGCTGTTAGTTCAATGTTTCGAAGCGTTGGTGTCTTGAATTTACCGTAGTCTTCTGGGCGTTGGGTGATGGCCCCCAGCCCTGGGTCGGGGAAGTCATAAATGGTGTGCGCGGAGTCGAGGGCATTGTTATGAAAAAGATTATCCGTAAACAAGGCGCCACTGTGACAGTGAAAACAGTCACCTCCCGCTGTAATTTTCGTTCCCAGCGGGTCGATGAGCGGTTCGGAAAAGAATAGTTGTTCACCCAATCGTTCTAAGGGCGTGAGTTCGATTTCGCCCCGTTTGTATTGGTCGTAGCGGGAATTGAAGGAGATAAGGGTTCGTTCAAATTGGGCGATGGCTTTGGTAACCAATTTGGGAGTAATGGTTTGGGTTCCGAAGGCTTTGTAAAAAAGGGTGGGGTAGGTGGGGTGTCGGCGTAGGCGAGCGATCACATCGGGCCATCGGGCGGCCATCTCGATCGGATTTTCGACGGGTTCCAGTGCTTGGGCTTCCAGTGAGGGAGATCGGCCGTCCCAAAAGAAGCTGTGTTGCCATGCCGCATTGATAATTTGCATGGCGTTTCGGGTGCCGATGGCTCCCGTGATTCCTCGACTAAAGCGGGCCGAGTCGGTAAACGCAAATGATTGGAGGTGGCACGAGGCACACGATTGGGTACTATCACCTGAAAGGATGGGATCGTAGAAAAGCATGCGTCCCAGGGCAATACCTTCTTTGGTAAGGGGGTTATCGGGTGGGAGAATGGGTGGTGGTAGTAATGCGTTTTGGGGGTAGTCTAACTGTATTGGCGTGGGGTTGTATGCTGAATCGGGAGGAGGGGATGAAGTGGGAGGACTGGGCTCATAAATAGATGGGTCTCGGCGACACGTTGCCAGTACGGTCCCTCCGATAATCACCCACACAATAATGGGGATTCGGGAGCACACAACTTTCTAGTCTTTTATTTCTTTGATCGAAAAGACATCCATTCCGTTTTCTTTAAGGGTGGTGAGGGCTGTGGGGTTGGCCATAATACCTGACCCGTTAGCATGAAAATGGGCAAATGAGTAGGTATGTGGATTCTTATACCATTCGTTGATATTCATTGCAATGACAATGGTTGAACGTCCTTGCCGGATGGATTCGTTGTTGAGCGGGAGTTCGACGGCAAAGGAGGTAATGTAGCGTTGTCCGTTTTTCATCAGGTCACCCATGTGGGTGGCATAGTTGGCAGTGTCGTTGTTATTAACAAATTTTCCTTCCAATTTCATATGATGATATCCGCCCCCCATCATGTCGGGCCATGCCATATTTATATTTTCTGGATTATTGGGTAAATAGCCTGTGGTATTGTAGGCAGGAGCTACACCGAATACAAAGCGGAGGGCTTTGTAGGTGCCCGTAGGCACGTTGTAAATAGGTATGGAAAGGCGGTTGTTGCGGGTCGATAGATAGTGGGCGGTGAGTGTTCCATATATTGAATCATCTTTTCGGATCAATTGCACATCGGAGAGGTAAAATTCACACTTCTCGATGCTATATGATTCACCTGCTTCGTTGGTGTAGTTAATTTGGTCATACGCTACCGGTGCGCCATCCACTTCTGGTGCGATCTTAATGTTGACGGTGATTCGTTCAGGTTCTCGCTGACATTGAATCATTCCAATCCATATGCTCATCAAGGCATATATGCATTTTTTGAGAGAATGGGCCATGGTTGTAAGCTTTTTTTATGGTTTGGTGTAGGTGATGCTTAAAGGGTTCCACGACGAGCTTGTTCACGTTCGATGGCTTCAAAAAGGGCCTTGAAGTTTCCTTTCCCAAAAGACTTGGCCCCTTTTCGCTGGATGATTTCGATAAAGAAGGTGGGCCGATCCTGAATGGGTTTGGTGAACAGTTGGAGCAAGTAGCCGTATTCGTCTCGGTCTACAAGGATCTTTAACTGGCGGAGGGTGTCGATGTCTTCGTCGATTTTCCCTACCCGTTGTTCGACGGTTTCGTAGTAGGCGTCGGGTACTTCGAGAAATTCCATTCCGTTGTTGCGCATGGCAGTGATGGTATCGATAATGTTGTCGGTAGCCAGTGCCAGGTGTTGACATCCGGGCCCGTAATAAAACTCTAAGAATTCTTGAATTTGTGATTTTTTTAGTCCGGGTGCTGGTTCATTAATCGGGAATTTAATCCATCCATTGCCATTAGACATCACTTTACTCATGAGGGCGGTATATTCCGTGGAAATGTCTTTGTCGTCGAAGGTAAGGAGGTTGTAAAAGCCCATCACGTTTTCATAGAATTGCGCCCACTGGATCATTTTTCCTTCTTCTACGTTGCCTACGGCATGATCGACATACTTTAATCCCATCTCCGGGAATCGGTAAGTAGGATTCCAGGTCTGGAATCCGGGCATAAATAGTCCTTCGTATTCTTTGCGTTCCACAAATACATGAGCGGTTTCGCCATAGGTGTAGATACCACTAATGATGATCTTACCATGTGCGTCGGAGATTTCTTTGGGTTCGAAGTAGGGACGGGCGCCCCGTTGGGTAGTGATGCGGAAGGCTTCGTGCGCATCTTCCACCGTGATGGCATACACCTTAACGCCGTCGCCGTGGAGTTTTACGTGTTCTGCTACTGCGGTATAGGGATGATATGATCCAGTGATCATGATGGTAATTTTCCCTTGGCGCAACACGTAAGATACTGTATCTTTATTGCCGGTTTCAAGCCCAGCGTAGGCCAAGGGCTGGAATCCCATTGTACGCATCCAGAAATAGGCGGTTTTTTTGGCATCGCCGACGTAAAATTCCACGTAATCGGTCCCCAGCATGGGGAATAAATCTTGATGTTGCTTGACTTTAAGATCGACCATTTCACTCATGGCTGTGTATTTTTTATGTTGTTACCCATGAACGGGGATAGTTCGGATCTTCGGTTTCGGTGGCATAACGGGTCAGTTGGAGTGGTCGGAATGTATCAATCATAACGGCCAGTTCTTGGGTTTCTTTTTGGCCAATGCTTTTTTCAACGGTTCCGGGATGGGGCCCGTGGGGTACTCCCATTGGATGAAGTGATATCATGCCTTCTTCAACATGTTTTCTACTCATGAACTCACCTTCGACGTAGTAGAGCAATTCGTCGGTGTCGATGTTGCTATGGTTATAGGGGGCGGGTATTGATTCGGGGTGATAGTCGTAGAGGCGCGGGACGAATGAACACACCACATAATTTCGCCCTTCGAATGTTTGATGGATAGGAGGTGGCATATGGATTCGTCCTGTGATGGGTTCGAAGTCATAGATTGAGAAGGCATAGGGCCAATGGTATCCATCCCATCCGACCACATCGAAGGGATGGTGATCCAGTGCATAGGTGAATAGGTGATTTCGTCGTTTGATGCGGATAGTAAATTCTCCCAGTTCGTCGTGGGTTTCGAGCTGGGTGGGCGGACGGATGTCGCGTTCGCAAAAGGGGGCGTGTTCCATAAATTGTCCGTATTTGGTTAAATAACGGTTGGGAATGCGGATGGGACTGTATGATTCTACATATAGGAAACGCCCTTTGTTGCCTTCAAATTCAATCCAATGCAATAGGGATCGGGGAATTACTAAATAGTCTCCTTTTTGGAAAGGCACCTTGCCCAAGATGGTATGGAGTACTCCCTGTCCTTGATGAATAAACAGGAGTTCATCAGCAAAAGCATTCCGATAGAAATATCCTTCCATCGGTTGGTTGGGTCGGGCCACGCCAATGATAACGTCGTTGTTAACTAGCAGGGGTCGTCGGGAAGTAATTGGATCTCCTTCGCTGGAGACGTTGAAAGTGTAGAAGGCTCGCGGATGGAAATTATCGGTTACTGCAATAGGGGGGGATAGGTCTTGTGGCTTTTCGTCGATGTGTCGGATGCGGGTTGGCTCGTACAGATGGTATGCCAGAGTGGCATGATTGGAAAAGCCTTCCTCGCCAATGAGATGCTCTTTATATAGGGTGCCGTCAGGCTTGCGAAAGACAGTATGCCGCTTACGTGGGACTTTCCCTATTTTATGATAAAACATTTCTCGTAGCCCTTGTTTTAACTCAAGCAAAGGTAATAATCGGTATGGAGTGTGAGGGTGGAGAAGAAGGATTTGGAAAAAATCTAATAAGATTGTTTGGGTATTGAGACACAAATGGCATTGGGAGCATATGCCCGTACGAGGTGTTGGCAAGATGTTGGGCTACGTGGCGTGTGGGGTGGCATGTGTTTCCGTTGCCTGTTGTTAAGATGTGTTACACTAATTAAGTGAGCATCTAGCGAGGGTTTATGTTGACTGGGGAGTTCGAAGTGTGTGGAGGAATGAGTTGTTTTGAGGTAGTTGATGCGCATTTTGAATTGTTGGGTGCTTATTGGGATGTTGCTTGGGTCCAGTTTTGTTCTGGGGTACCCATCTTATTTTTGCGTTTCCTGAAAGAGCGTTGTTTATTTTGATATGATTATTCGTGAAGGGCGTGTTCAGATAGAGGTCCCGCAAAAGGAGGGGTCTCATTTACCGGGGCATACTCCGGTTTTTTACAATCCTCGGATGCATCCGAATCGGGACCTTTCAGTATTGATGGCCAAGTATTTGGCATTGGAACGGGGGCAGGCTTTTCAGGCTGTTGAGACACATGCTGCCAGCGGTATTACGTCGTTGCGGTGGCACAAGGAGGCACCGGAAGCAATTCAGTGTACGTATAGCAGTGACATCAGCTTGGAGAGTGTACGGGTGTTCCGTCGGAATTATGAGTTGAATGCGATGGCTCCCGAACGTTATTGTGTTTACGAGATGGACGGTCGTAAGTTGTTGGAGCGCATTCGCACCGAGCCTGTGCATTTTATCGAGGTGGATCCGTTTGGTATTGCGATTCCGTATGTAGAGGCGGCTATTATCACGTTGGACAATGGAGGGATTTTGTCGGTTACCAATACGAATCTTTCGCCGCTGGCGGGGTCTTATGTGAATGCATGTCGTCGGAAATATACGGCGGTTCCCTTAAAGAATGAATTTAAGCATGAGATTGGTCTTCGGATTCTTCTCAAAAAGATTATAGAGCGCGGGGCGGAACATGACATTGCGATGGTGCCGGTGTTGTCGGTAGCTCATCAGCATTTCTATAAGGTTTTTTTGCGTAAGGAGCGTGGGGCTCGTCGGGCGAATGATCTTCTGAATCGGGTGGGCTTTCTTTTTTATTGCCCGAATTGTCTGAACCGTAAGTCTGTTGTGCATGTTAATCGTGCGGAGCAGCGTTGTGATATGTGTGGGCATGGGTTTCATTATGCTGGTCCGATGTGGTTGGGGGCGTTGGTAGATACTTCGGTAGTGGAAGCTGTTTATCGAATTGCTGAGTCGTTGGATGCGCTTTTGCATCCGACGACGCGTCGTATTCTTCGCCTTTTACGGGAAGAATCCCGTCTATCGGTGGTGGGTTATTATCATATGCCTCGGCTGGTCCAAAAGTGGCGGTTGCCTACTCAGCCTCCCTTGCGAAGGGTGCTTCGTTGGGTGAAGGGAACGAGAACTCATTTTGCTGGAGACGGTTTTCGAACTGCCCTAAGTCATCAGGAGCTAGTCCAAGCATTTCGATCGCATCTTCCTGTCAAGATTAATGTATTGGGTCCGGCTCCGTGGGAGGAGGTCATTTCCCAAACAGATGCTCATTGAATAAGCTATATAAACTCCTTTATTTTTCCTATATAGGCCCTTTTGCTGCCACCTTTTTTATTGCATTGTTTGTATTGGTGGTGCAATTTCTTTTTAAGTGGGTGGATGAACTGATTGGCAAGGGTTTGCCTGCTGAGGTGTTGTTCCAATTGGTTTTTTATGCCACGGTGGGTTTGGTGGCGATGGCTTTGCCCTTGGCGGTGCTTTTGTCATCGATTATGCTCTTCGGGTCGTTGGCTGAGCATCGGGAGTTGATGGCTTTGAAAAGTGCAGGCGTTTCGTTGGTACGTGTATTAGTGGTAATGTTTCCTCTTTTGATGGTGATGATGGGGATGACATTTTTGCTGAATAATTATTTCATTCCGCATGCCAACCGAAAATTGGGAGTGTTGTTAATAGATATTCGTCAGCAAAAGCCTGCGATTGAAATTCCGGAAGGTATTTTTTACAGTGGACTGCGCGACTATTCCATCCGTGTGGGTAAAAAGCATGGGGATGGACGCCTTGATGACCTTATTATCTATGATCATTCAGAGCGTCGGGGGAATACGAAGGTGTTGTTGGCGGATTCTGGCCGTTTTTATTATTCTGCGGATACCAACTGGCTTTTTTTTGAGGTATATGATGGTATTCTTTACGATGAGGCATTGCAGTCGGGGTCTCCACTTCAGACGCCGCCCTTTCTTGCAACGTGGTTTCGTCGATATCGTATTAAAGTCGATATTCGGGAGTTTAAATTTTCCCGGAGTGATGAATCGTTGTTGGGTAATCACTATCAAGCGATGCCTTTGTCGGAGCTTGCAGCGCATGCTGATTCGATAATGGACCAATACCATCATCGGCTAGACGATTTTCGGAATTCATTTCAGCCGTTTTTTTTGTTTATGCGGGACTCGTTGTTTTGGGAGTGGTCTGCTGCGAATTCATCATCTCCTGTTTTTCGGTTACCTTCGAGTCCGTCTTCGATTCAGCGTGCTCTTAATGAGGCATATTCTATTCAGAATATTACGCGGGCTTATGTTTCCGAACTCCGTCACTACCTCAAGATGCGGGCCCGTTATTTGGCGGAGTGGCATCGAAAATTTACCCTGACGTTGGCGGTGCTGATCTTGTTTCTTATTGGGGCTTCTACGGGTGCCATCATTCGGAAGGGTGGACTGGGCATGCCGATTGTGGTGAGTGTGCTCCTTTTTATTGCGTTTTATTTGATTGATATGACAGGATATAAGATGGTGAAGGAATTGTTGGTCCAGCCGTGGGTGGGCATTTGGTTGCCCATTTTTGTTTTATTGCCAGTAGCTGTTTTGTTGGTAACGGTAGCCAATCGGGACCTGAATTTGTTGGCATGGTATCATTGGCGACCGTGGAGGCATATTACGCAACGTTTTCAAATTGGTTTCTGATGCGGGTTCTTCAAATTATGCCGCGCCTGCCATTTCCTCCTACGGATGGTCACGCCATCGGGATGACGACCACCCTTAAAGGTGCACTTGAAAACGGGCTTGAAGTGCATGTTTTAGCTTTCAGCACGCCCAAACATCCTGCTCGGACTCCCAATTTTCCTGAATGGTTTCAACGGGTCCGAAGGTTTTATATCCCTCGGGTGCATACAGGTGTTAATCCAGCTAATGTATTCATGGGATTGATGCCGGGGAGGTCGCTTAACGTGGAGCGGTTTAATAAATGGAAGGTTCATTGGCGGATCGAGCATATTCTTCGCAGTTCCCAGTTTGACTTTGTTTTCTTAGATGGTCTTTATGTGGCGCCGTATCTTTCGACCATTCGGAAGCGCTCTGATGCGGTGGTGGTCATGCGTGCCCATAATGTGGAATTTCAGATTTGGCGGCGCATGGCGGACGTAGCAAAGAATCCGTTGAAAAAGTCTGTCCTTCGCCTGTTGGCTCGTAAGTTGAAAGTCTATGAGGTGTATGCTGCCCGTCGTGTGGATGCGCTGGTTGCTATTTCAGATGTGGACCGTGAGACATTTCGACGCCTCAAGGTTCATACTCCCATTTATGTGATGCCAGCGGGGATTGATATTGACCAATATCGACCTGCCTATTGTTCTGGTCCACTTGATACGGTGTTTATTATTGGTTCGATGGATTGGTTCCCGAATGTTCAGGGGGTTAAATGGTTTTTGCGGTCGGTGTGGCCGTTGATCCATCGGCAGGTACCACATGTTCGTTGTGTATTAGCGGGCAAGAATATGCCTGAGGGGTTTATGGAGCCCTTGCCGGAGGGGGTTATATCGGTGGGTGAGGTGGCTGATGCACACGAATTTATGCGGAGGCATGGGGTAATGGCGGTTCCCTTGCTGGCGGGGAGCGGAACGCGGATCAAGATTATCGAGGGGATGGCGCTAGGCAAAGCCATTGTCGCCACTTCAATTGGTGCTGAGGGGCTGGCGGTTCGGCATGGTGAAAATATCCTGATTGGAGACACTCCCGAAGCCTTTGCGCGCAGTGTGGTTGAACTCATTGAGGATCCTGTCCGTGCCGAAGCCCTTGGACGATCTGCTCGGGCTACTGCGGAGCAGGAATATGGATTGGCTCGGGTTTATCGGGGTTTTTTGGATTTTATGCGACGGCAATTTCCGTATTTGCCGTTTGATTCGTCTGCAGTATCATGAGGATGAAACCGTTAGGCTGGTGGGGAAAGCCGTTGGCGTTCGTTTATGGATTGGTGGTACGTTTCCGGAATTGGTTGTATGATACAGGTTGGCTCCGAAGTGTTCGAACTACTACCCCCGTCTGGGTCATCGGGAATCTTTCGACAGGTGGGACGGGCAAGACCCCTGTGGTCATTGCAATGGCTCGTTCTCTGCGGGATGCTGGGCTACGTCCTGGCATTCTTTCTCGAGGATATGGACGGAGGTCGAACCAATTGATCGAGGTAACACGGGAGTATTTAGCGTCGGAGGTGGGTGATGAGCCCCTGCTGATTAAAGATTGCCTACCGGATGTGCCCGTTGTTGTGAATGCCCACCGATTGGCAGGTGTGTATTACCTGACGCGTCGTTATCGTCCCGATATTATTCTTTTAGATGACGGATTCCAACATCGTCTGATCCACCCGCATTGCGCGGTTGTGTTAATGTCGGCACATCGTCCATATGATGAGGATTTGCTTTTGCCGGCGGGTTATCTACGCGAGCCGCTATCTGCCCTTCGTCGTGCGTCGGCGTTACTTATCACCAAGGTGAATTCTTCATTCGTTCTTTCTGTTGACCAGTGGCGTCGGAGACTTCTGTTGCCATCGGATTTTCCGGTGTGGTTGGTCCCGTTTCGGTATGCTCCCTTGCGTTTACTTCAAAAGGGTGATTTTCCCCTTCCGCAGCGTCCACTTTTTGTGGCTGGTTTGGCGGACCCGGCGCCAGCAGAAGTGCACTTACGGAAACTTTTTCGAACCCTTGAAGTACGATACTATCCCGACCATCATCCCTACTCGGAATCGGATGTTCGACAGGTTGAATTGTATGCTCATCGTTTAGGCAACGATGGCATTATCACTACTGCCAAGGATGCCGTAAAGTTGAAAAGGTGGATACGGACATCTTCCCTTCCCTGGTGGGTTTTACCGGTTGAGGCGGAATTGCCCCATTCTTTCATTCAGTGGGTTTTGAAAACTTTATAGCCTATTCCATTTTTATTTTGTGTTCGACCTCATGTGAAGGAAAAGGGGGTTTGTTGTGTGAATTCTCTATGGAAAGCTCGTTGAGCAGATCCAATACCCGATCGGCCAAATATTCTCCCGACGGTTTTCCTACATCTTTTGTCACTTTATCTACCAGTTTTTTTCGTTCGTTTCGATGCAGCTCAGGATGTTGGTAATAGGTGCGAATGGCATGCAGGCATTCGTCTTCTGATCGCACTACCCATACTCCTTTTGTACGTACCAATCGGGCATAATGAACAGACTGTGTATAAGCATACGCTCGTCCTTCTGGGAATAGCGGGTCTTGTTCTAAGTCGTAGGCAATGCATATGACGGGCTTATCAAGTAGTGCTGCATCTACGGTTAGCGACGAAGATGAATTAATAACTGCTACGCTGTGTAGTATTGCGTTGACTTGTTCTTCATAAAAGTTTCTTGGTGGGACAAATCCGCCCTGGTCCATGTGTTTCGGTGGCGAAGTTACTCTGAGGATGCATCCGTTTTTTGTCAGTTCATTGATAAATGGCTCCCATCGGTTGATTGTATCTTTGGGGTGTAGGCGTACGAGCATCTGCATTTCGGGCATTTCCGTTCGCAGGCGTTCCAACAGGTGTACTACTTTTTGCGGCTCGTTTGGCATCCATTTGGCTGTTCCAGTACCCATTAAAATGTAGGGGCGGCTTGGGTCTAATCCCATTTTGTGCATGAAGTCTTCTCGTTGCTGACAATAGGAAGTGTTGTTATGGTAATCGAACTGCGGGCTGCCAACGATTTCGATGTTTTGGGGGCGGATTTGGGGGTGAAGATGTTGCAACTCTTGTTGCATGGATTCGCTCCATACGTATACCTTTTTCAACCATGATGGCAATATGGATGCCTTACTGGATATGTTATCCCACGACTGAATCAATGTAACCACAGGAATACCCAGCGAGTGAGCAGCAACCACGACGGGTAGGTCGGAGTTGTGGCGAAACATTGTCGAGTGCGATAGCATGGTCGAGAACACGAGGTCGGGGCGGATATGTTGTAGGCGCTTTTTCCATTGCTGGGCTATTTCTTTGTTCAATACATAATGTAGGAATTGGCGTTCCATCCTCTTACCCAGCCTCAAAGCGGTAATAATCTTACCTTGAATAATAAGAGAATATAGTTCTATCTTTTTATGGGTGGAGGTGCTATTTAGGAAGAGTCTGGTTTGTATTTTCATGGATTGATTGTCTCGCTCGGCTAATTTGATTCCATATATGCGTCCTTCCCATGATCGGATTCGATCCCATGTTCTGGAATAGATGAACGGTTGTTCTCGTGGAAAGTCGATTAATTCAAAACCATGCTGGTGGGCGATGGTCGTCAACATAGGATCTTTGGGGTCTAATACTGCCACTATCAAGCGCGCATGACGGGCTATCCGTGGCGCGAATTCACCCAATAACAGGTTGCGAATGATGAATCCGGTCTCGGCAAGCAACAAGACCGTTGGTTTTTCTATTCGATGTCGTCCCATCGGATCATGTGGTTGGCGGGGAGGTCATGTTTGGTTTTCTTGCCGATAAATTGCTTTAAGTACTTTGCGGGTACTCCTGTTCCCGGGCGTTTGGTCCATATATCTTTTTCGGTCAGTATGGTTCCTTTTGGGATAGGTCGTAGCGTTACGATACTTCGGCGAGCCCATTGACGAATGGGTTTTTCCAAGTCGTGTACTTTTTTTTCATTGCCCATTGCTGCTTCGATGGCTCGCACTCCTTTGACCAGTTGATACAGCTCATATGGCTCGATCGACACACTTTGGTCGGGGCCTTCTTGTCTTCGATCTAAAATGATATGTTTTTCAAGCAGATTAGCTCCTACCGCTACTGCACCGAAGCACGTATAGATGTCGGGGGTATGATCTGAGTGGCCTACGGGTACACCGAATTTTGCTTTCAATTGTCTGATCACTCCTAAGTTAACGTCTTCGTATCGTGCTGGGTATTCTGACAAACAGTTCATCAGAATCAGCTCGGTCGTTTTGACGCTTACTGTTTGTACTGTTTCCTCAATCTCTTCCCATGTGGCCATCCCTGTGGATATGATCATTGGTTTTCCAAGTTCTGCTATGACTTCCAAGGTGGGAATATCTGTTAGTTCTCCCGACCCGATTTTAAAAGCGGGTACCAAGTCGTTAATTTCCAGTGCTGCCTTTTTGCTGAAGGGCGTGCATAGGTAGGTAATTCCTATCTCATCACAGTATTGTTTCAGCTCCCGATGTTGATCGATCGAT
>CAYVLB010000051.1:0-12691 GCA_964452325.1 uncultured Sphingobacteriales bacterium
ATAGAGCAGTGGACTTCGAATCCAAAGGTCGCAGGTTCGAATCCTGCCGGGCGTACTGTGGATAGCAGATAATTAGGATCCTGAACAATCAGTTCTGTACTTGGTCACCTTCCCGGCGGTTCAGTTCATCCTGAAACAGGGCTGCCAAAAGGTAGTATTCCTTTTGGATGGCTTGCGTAATCAACTGCTTGATCTGACCGGTGGAAAGCGAACTCAATGGCAGCTCCCGAAAAAACGTTTCTAGTTCACTCTCACTCTTCGTTTCAAAGAGGTGCTTATACTTATCGGCGGGGGTGCTATGCTCGGAAGTCCCTACAACAGATTCCGCCTGTTGAACACTCAGCTGCTCCAATTGTTCAAAAAACGAACGAATGTCCTCTTCAGCAATACCGCCTTCTTCCAGAACATGCTCCATTACATAAATAGGGATATTCCAACGCACAGCTAATGCCAATGCATCGGAAGGGCGGGCATCAAAAGTATGCACCTCATCTCCCATCCGCAAAACAATATCCGCATAATAAACCCCTTCTTTGAGATCTCGGATCACTACTTCAAGCAATTCAATCGCTGCCCATTCCAAAATATCAACCATCAACTCGTGGGTGATGGGACGCGTGGCGCGCCGCTTTTGCAGCCCCAGTGCAATCGATTGTGCTTGTTCATTGGCAATAACAATGGGCAACTTGCGTTCCTTTCCTTCTACCTCTTCCAACACCACATTATATGCTTCGGCCGAAAGGCCTACCATCTGATTCAATGCCCGAAGTCGGACCAACACCTTGTTCACAACCCCTTCGCTTTTTGTATCGCTTCAATTAATCGAGGTACCACCTCAAAAGCATCTCCTACAATACCATAGTCACAATTTTGAAAAAAGGGAGCCTCCGCATCCTTGTTAATCACTACAATATACTTGCTTCCATTCACTCCCGCCAAGTGTTGAATTGCTCCAGATATACCAATCGCTATATATAGGTCAGGAGCAATGGTAAGGCCCGTTTGTCCTACATGCTCATGATGAGGTCGCCATCCCATATCTGCCACCGGCTTCGAGCAGGCAGTAGCTGCCCCCAACAGATCCGCTAATTGTTCAATCATGCCCCAATTTTCTGGCCCCTTCAACCCGCGTCCTCCGCTCACCACAATCGATGCCTCCGTTAGAGAAACCTTTCCGGACGTTCTTCGAACATCCAGAATGCGAACTTTCTCAAATACCTCAGGTGACAGTTCAACCCGTACCTCTTCAACCACCTGGGGCGGCACCTCCACAGGATGCAAGCCATATGCATTGGTGGCTAATGTCACAAACTTTCTATCACCTTGCAAACGCACGTTGGCAAATCCTTTACCAGAAAAAACACCCCGTCGGATCCGTAAATCTTCTCCATCCGGTTGTGGCGTCTCCAAAGCAGCCGATACCATCCCTCCCCTCATCACAGCTGCCAGCCGCGCCGTCAAAGCCCGTCCATTGATGGTATGCGGGGCTATCCAAATAAAACGGTCCTCGCTGCCAAGAATGTGTTGAACCGCTGCAGCCTGGGGCAACAACACAAAATGCTGAAGCTGCTCGCTATCGATATATTTAACGTTTCTGGCACCATACTTATGCAATTCCTGTAAAGCGGAATCCTGGTCAGCAAGCCTCCCCACAACCAAAACTTCCATTTCAACACCCAAACGATTTGCCAAATCGTATGCCATCCCCACTGCTTCATAAGATGGCTTCTTGAAAATTCCGTCCCAATGTTCTGCGTAGGCAAATACTTTCATCGCGGTTAAATAACTTTTGCTTCCTTTTGAAGGTACTCGACCAATTGTTCCACCTCATCGGGGGTAAATATTTTGCATTTATCCCGACTTTGGGGTGGTTCATAACTCAATACTTCTGTAAAAATTGGGGCTTCCACAGGTTCTACAGTCTCCAGCGGCTTACGACGCGCCATCATAATGCCCCGCATATTCGGAATACGGGGCTCTGCCACTTCTTTGCTAACACTAATTACCAGGGGCAGCCCTGCCTTAAAATCTTCTTCCCCGCCCTCGATAAAACGCGTTCCCACAATGTGACCATCAGTCAATTCAAAATGCTTGACAAACGAGACCGATGCACAACCACACTGCCCTGCAATCATGTCTCCCAACCCACTACCATTCGAATCGATTGACTCTCTTCCTGTGATTACCAGATCAACCTCCTGTCCTTGCAAATACCCAACAACTTGAGAAGCCACATAGAACGAATCTGCGGGCCGGGCATTGATCCGCACCGCTTTGTCAGCACCAATAGCCAGGGCTTTTCGAAGCACAGGATCGGCCGTGGCAGCGTCATCATCCACCATCAGCACCGTAACACTACCTCCCACCTTTTCTTTCAACAACAACGCTGCCGCCAGGGCGTGGTCATCATACGGATTAATGATAAATTGCACGCCTTCCCTTACCCAGTCCTTGCCATCGGGCGTGAATTGAATTTTGGTGGTCGTGTCGGGAGTTTTACTGATACATACCCAAATATTCATCTCGAGCAGTGAATTATTCGAAGGGCAAATTTACAAACGATGCCTTCCGTCAACCCTTCTAACTTTGCCCACCATACTAAAAGACCCTATCCGACAATGAAACCTATACTCCCAGCCGGATTTCGGGACCTAACACCTCCAGAAGTAGCTCGGCGCAATCAGCTATTGCATGTTATTCGGGAATGGTTTCATCGCTACAACTTCGTTCCTATTGAAACACCGGCAGTCGAACTTACAGCAGTTCTCGAAGGCAAATATGGTCAAGAAGGCGAAAAGCTCCTCTTTCGGATCCTGAAAAACGCAGATGAGCTTCAACGTCAAATGAATAACCTATCTCCTGATATGCCCCTTCATGAAACCATTCAACGCCTTTCCAATCAAGCCCTCCGCTACGACCTCACGGTGCCGTTGGCCCGCTATATTGCCATGCACAAAAACGATATACGCTTTCCCTTCAAACGCTATCAAATACAGCCCGTATGGCGTGGGGAACGCCCTCAACGTGGCCGATACCGAGAGTTCCTTCAGTGCGATGCCGATATCGTAGGAGCCCCTCCAGGGATTGCTGATGCCGAAGTCATTACCCTTGCACTTCGCGTATTTGAACAATTAGGAATTCCTTTTCGGCTCCACCTCAACGACCGACGCCTCCTTCATGTAATGGCTATCCGCTTCGATATCCCACCCAATAGCCATACTCGATTTATCATCACCCTTGATAAACTCGACAAAATTGGTGCCGAAGCGGTAACCCAGCTTCTCCAAGCAGATGGGATATTGAATGAACGACAAGCTGCCCAATTCCAGCAAATGATCCGCACGTTCTCAAATCAAGATACGCCCCCCCTTCAACAACTTCAACAGATGAGTGCCACCTTCAAGGCGCCCGAAGTCTACGATCACCTCCAACGAATATTACACCTCATTCCCCGCCAATTCCACCATTACCTCCGCCTAAACCTTTTCTTAGCGCGGGGGCTCGACTATTACACTTCCACTATTTTCGAAGTAACCGCACCCAATACACCCATTGGCAGCATTGCAGGTGGAGGGAGGTACGATCAATTGGGCGAAGTATTCGGATTACGGGATGCACCGGCCATCGGCATTTCATTCGGCATTGACCGCATCCTTGACGTTATGGAATATCTCCGAAAGCCACTATCCCACCAACCACTCCATGCCACACTGCTTGTGGCCAATTTGGATCCTGACATGGAAGCCCACTTGTTCCAAGTTACCGAGACATTACGTATGCAGGGATATCGAATCGAACTGTTCAGCCGACCTGCTACACTCAAAAAACAGTTGAGATATGCCCAACAAACAGGTATTCCCTATGTGCTTATTATCTTCCCGGAAGATCTACCGCACCAACGAGCACACCTGAAAGAATTAAGCACGGGCCGGCAAACCACTGTTACCATTAAGGAATTATCCTCAATATTGGATCATGAGTGAACCAATAGTGATCAAATGTCAACCCCTTTCCTGGTCTGATATTATCCGATTTATCCATTCGTTCCCCCCTATTGCAATTGACAACGAAGCTCTCGAGACGATGACAGTAGGGCAAGTATTTCTATCCCAAAAGATCCAACAAAATCAGCCCATCTACGGTATCAATACCGGTTTTGGGAAATTATGCAACATCCAAATATCACCCCAACAAACCCAACAACTCCAACACAACCTGCTGGTATCTCATGCGGTAGGTACAGGACCAGAAATCCCTCCCGAAGCCGTCCGACTCATGTTCCTTTTTAAAGTGAAAGGATTGGTCCACTCGCATAGCGGCATCCATCCCCGTACCATCCGCCATCTGCTTCATCTCTATCATCACGATGCATTACCAATAGTCCCTTCAGTGGGTTCATTAGGTGCTTCCGGAGACCTTGCTCCTTTGGCCCACTTTGCCCTCCCCCTTATCGGGTTGGGGGGCATCCGCCTTCGTGGCCGCCCCATGCCTGCCAAACAAGCCCTCGCACAAATTCGCTTGGAGCCCTTAACCCTCGGACCCAAAGAAGGGCTAGCCCTCATCAACGGAACCCAGTTCATGACCGCCTGCGGCACCCACGCCCTTTACCGGATTGAGCAACTATTCAATGCATTTCTTCGCACCACCGCCTTTGAGCTTGAAGCATTCGATGCCCTCGCCACACCCTTTCATCCCCGCCTCAATGCCTTGCGCCAACATCCCCAACAACAGCAAGTGGCGACGTTCATTCGATCCCTTTTAGCTGATAGCTCCATCTTCCGAACAATGCACAAACCGCATGTTCAAGATCCGTATTCTTTCCGATGCATTCCTCAAGTATATGGAACCGTATTAGAGTCCATCGAACACTTCCGCTCAATACTCCTCCAAGAAATCAATAGCATCACCGACAACCCCCATTTGTTTCCTGACCTGGATCAAATCCTCTCTGGCGGCAATTTTCATGGGCAACGTTTAGCATGGGCAGCTGACTCCCTCGCACTGGGGATATTTCAACTGAGTGCTATGGCAGAACGTCGCATGTATCAACTCATCAGTGGCACCCGAGGCCTTCCTCCTTTTCTTACTACCCACGGGGGGCTCCATTCCGGCATGATGATTATTCAATATACTACGGCTGCCCTGATCAATCGGATACGCCAACTTTCCTTTCCAATTAGCAACCACTCCCTCACCACTTCATTAGGGCAGGAGGATCACGTCAGCATGGGTGGCAATGCCATTTATCGACTATATGAGATGGCTGAATTACTGGAACAGCAAATCGCCTATCAGTTACTGGTGGTACTCCAAGCCCTCCGATTCCGTCCCATTCACCAGTTGAGTAGCGCTGCCCGTTCCTTCATTGAAAATATGAAAGACCTTGTCCCGCCTCCTACATATGACACTTCTTGGGAAAACGCCCTAACAACTCTCCGTCAGTGGGCCCTTGAAAATCTCACTGGATCACTTCCCGAATCGATAGCATAATTGCTTTAAATTCATCCTCCGTAAGGCACACGCGCTTGCTAAAGTCCATATCTTCCACCGCCCGCAGCGGCACTACATGCACATGCACATGCGGGACTTCTAATCCCACCACAGCCATGCCTACCCGCTCACAAGGAACCACCCGTTCAAGGGCACGTGCCACCTTTTTGACAAATCCCATCAACTTGCTCAAGGATGCATCCGACATATCAAAAATATAGTCTATTTCCTCTTTCGGCACCACTAATACATGTCCCACAGCAATGGGATTAATATCTAAAAATGCAATATGTTCCGCATCTTCTGCCACAATATAAGCAGGAATCTCCCGTCGGATAATCTTGGTGAATATAGAAGCCACTTATCAAGAGATTGTAATCTTTTTGATGCGAAGACGTAGGGTCCCAGCAGGAACGTTCACTTCAACTATTTCCCCAACCGATCGGCCCAACAACGCCTTGCCAATGGGTGAAGTCACCGAAATTTTCCCCTCTTGAAGATTGGCCTCCGCCTCTGAAACCAAGGTATAGACGACCTCCTTGTTCATTGATAGGTTTTCAATGTGAACTGTCGATAGAATACGCACCTTCGACAAGTCGAGATTTTCGGTATCTAACACCCGGGCTCGAGCCACTATCCCTTCCAAATGAGCAATTCGCGCTTCCAAAAGACCTTGGGCTTCCTTAGCTGCATCATATTCGGCATTTTCCGATAAATCACCTTTTTCACGCGCTTCCTGAATTTGCTTGGCAACTTCTTTTCGTTTTACGTTCTTGAGGTGTTCCAATTCTTTCTGAATCTTTTCTAACCCTTCTCGTGTAAAGTATTGAACACCAGTGGTCATGACATGTGTATTTTTTAGAGCCCGCAAAAATAACGATACGCCCCCAGGTGTTGTTGCACACCCGGGGACGTGCTCCTAAAATAGTAACAACCTACAGGTTGAGTCGAACCCCCCAAGCATGGACGGCTTTCCATGGCGAAGCCGCCCGATATGAATAGTCAATTGATACCGCACGATCCGATCCCAAGGGTACATTCAATGTTACACCTCCAGCTGGTCCCGTATAGACTGTTTGAGGATTATCACTCAATATGCCCCGCTGATATAAAAACCCTCCCCGCACTTGCACAATATCTTTGAAGCTATACTGTAGCCCGCCCACCAGTTCATTACGCTGATAGGTATGCGAGGTAAAATTGGCCGCTACCGTTAGTACATGGGTGGATCCACCAAAGAGAAAATCGTGCGACCCTGTGATATGCAACAACGAGGGCAGGTCAAATCGTCCCGAACGCATCTGCAAGGTGAGTTCATAGTTGGATCCTTCGGGAGTTCCACGAAATGCCAACCCATCTCCACCAAAACGCATTGGCGTCCCTACATTTCGAAGTGAAACTCCAAAACGCGTACGCTTATTGGATGAAGTATATCGGACACCTGCATCCAATGCTGCACCCATCGCACGAGCATCCGGTAACGCTTCTGAAATCAAACGTACCAATACACCTCCCGAGATCGTACTAGAAAAACGATGACCATAAGCCATCCCTAAGTTGATGAACTGGGGGCTATACGTTCCCAATCCCCCTTCGGGTTGTTGGGCCGTCGTAATCAGGATATCCCCAAAATCAAACGACATCAGACTCACCCCAAAAGCATTATCTCCATCCTCTCCCAGTCGGGTTACAAAACCAAATGAGTTGATGTAGATATCAGCACCCTGTAACCACGTGGTTCGACTGAATGCAAATTCAGTTTTCCCTACAAAAAGGATGGATGCAGGATTAAAGCGCATCGCTTCCACACCATGAACTCCTACGGCATCAGCCGCATGCCAACCCGAACTTCGTGCCCAGGGGTTAATCAGCAACTCTGTGGCCCCGGCCTGTCCAGCACGTTTTTCATTCCCCGCCCACAATGTGGCGGCAATACCCACCATAACCCAGGTAAAAGCAATAAGGCGTTTCATACAAAATGAATTTTAAAATGCATCGAGATCAACGGGACGTAAGATTCCAACCCATTTGAGGGTTTTTTCACCCAAATCGTAAGCATCCACATGAATGATATAAAGGCCACTCCCAATAGGGGTTCCATTTTCGTTCTTCAAATCCCAATCAACATACGTTGGTGCATCATCACCCGCATCCCGTTGAATTGTTCTGACCAACGTCCCATTGAGGGTGTAAATTCGAATCTTGAACTTACCAGGCAGGTTCGTAAAACGCACACGATTGTCCAACTGGCCTGTCTCATACCTTGACCATCCATAATATGGGTTAGGGACAACATTGATCAGTTCCAACGCATTCGCCTGCCCTGAATCATTAACCATAGCAGCCAGATCCCGTGTGGAAAATCGATAAACAATAGTACCGTCATCTCCATCTGTGGGTTGGAACGTCACGTATGGGCGCCGCACATTTACTCGGATTCGCACTTCATTCGGGATCAAGCCCTCTTTGAGTGATTTCAACTGAAAGCCCGACTGCAACAATGGCATCATGACATACGCTGCCCCCGGCCACATAAACTTGTAGGAAACAGAGGATGCATCAGGATCTTTTTCCAACACCGATGCATAATGAGCCAACGCCTCGTCAAGCGAAGTAAACCGGTCACCAATGCGCAACTGCCCCCCTGAAAAACGCACTTTGTGATTATACATGATATACACTACATGGCGTCCACCCCATGGATACTTCAAATCGTCATAATAATTGCCACCCTCCACTTGGAGCAAAGAAGTAGGGTTCCATATCATATCATTCCCATTCTCACTGACCAATCGAGAATCTTCACCGAAGATAATGGGTAGCCGCTCCCCAGTTTCTAAGTTAATCGCATACCCAGGGAACCATGAATATCCCTCGGAGGTATTATCGTAGATAGGTTTTCCATCAGCATCTACTGCATTGGGGTCGCTCCACGATGCATGCTTCCGAAGTTGGAACTTTTTGGCCCCTCCCTCGGTCAGGGTGGGATCCTCACCCATTTCAACTACCAGGCATTTGGTCCACTTCGTTTTGTCGGGTGTAAGGACAATTTCTACACTATGCAGCCATTCCAACGGTGTTAACTTCACCGATGTCAGCCCGCCATAAACGGGTCCTAATGTTTTCGCGCCCTGATGTTCAACATTTCGGGCACACATCGCATATGGTGCAATAATTCCCCCTGCCAACTTTTCAAATACCTGATCGGCATCAACCGGCGATTCCGGTGCCACGGTAAAGTCATTTAATCCCAGTCCTCCTCCTTGGATTTCCACGTCTCCCGATCGAATCCAGTTCATTGGATATGGCGGTGCATTTGAAACCCGGGGATCAAAATCAACGTCAGGTATACGAGTTAACCAAGGGGCTTCCGGATCAGCAAACGTTATCGAAGAGGCCAAAACTCCGATGGCGTCCTTATCTCCTGGCATTGGTGGCGATAATCGTTCCAAGTGAATTGCCAATCCCCATTTTTCAAACACCTGTTCGCTACCAGCAATATACGTAGTATCAAATGGGATGACTTCATTGGTGGTTAGGTTGATCAGCTCCGCACGTGCCTTATCCGAAGGCTCCACATAGGAAGATTGAGAATTAATCATCGTGTCCACGAGGCGAAATTCAAAATCTCCGATGGGTACTTTTTTAGGGTCAAAGACATATACATTCAATGGTCCTGCATCCTTCTCATATACTGCATTTCGAGCAATACCGTTTTGAATGGCTTCAAGTATCGACCCCTCTGTCAGTTGAAGAATTTTCCCTCCATTACCAGCGCCCCCGATGCGCGTGACTGCAGGCTGAGAGCCATAACTTGCCTGCGTAATTTGTCCCCCTTTTCCTTCGCCCTCTGGGCGATGAGGCATACCCATATACACTCGGACATTCTTGCGTCCGGCTAAATAACGCCGATCTTCCGTCGCTTCCTCCGCTACACTATAAGCCAGTACCGTAAAATAATACGGCCAATGATTCACCAAAATATCATTTCCCGGTGCAAAAGCATCACTTACAATTCGGAAGGTGTGGCGAATCCCTTTATCTTCTCCCCGCACCATCAGCCTTGGCACTTTAGCTCCCAGTTCCGGATTATATTCCTTATTGACAACCGTCGTAATGCCATTTTTCACATCTACCACAGCAATCAGACGTGCTTTCTCGGGGTCATCTAAATCGGCGGTAGTTACCTCCGAATTGCGCAACTGATAAATCTGATATCCTTCAAACCGATAATGAACACTATCGCCATAAGTATTAATCCCCGCCGCATAGAATGATTCCGTCTCTTTGGTATTGACTAACGTCAAAATCAATTCCCTATCTAATTCGGTAATTACTACATCCGGTGCTGCCGGTCCTTCTAACATTTGAAAGTTGTTGTCATACAGGCGTTGTGCCCGGTCGTCGGCCAACAGCAATAGGTCCCACGATCCAATATTACCCCCCGATGAGGCACGTGCCCAAACCACACCCACTACCGTATAATTCACAGCCCCGGGTTGGAGGGTAAAAGGTCCTGCCGATTGCAAAAAACGGCGATCTGCCGGCTGGTTACCTGCGGTTACCTCAGACCATCCCGCGGGGTCTCTCGGATCAGACGGAAACATATAGTTCGTACACGGACCATTACTACTGAAGCCATCTCCCCCGTACTTGATGCAGTCACCGTTTTTCCATATCCCCCGAAGATAATTATAGAAATGTTGGGCATCTTCGGGGTTACCCATGTCACTAAAGTCATTGTTATAATAAACAAACTTACTCATGATAATCTTCTCTCCTGGCTCATCAATGATTCCGTCCTTATCATTATCAATTCCATCATTGGGGTCGGCTAACGGCCCTTCAAAAAAATCTACACCCACTGCAGGAGGGTTCGCCCCATATCCCGAAGGGCCTTCGTCATTATCATCACCATTATAGCAAATGCCCAGCCCTCGGGTAGTATCGCATCCCACAAAGTCATCATCGTATTTACCTAAATCGGGATCAACCCATTGCCCTAAGTAGGTTTCTTCGAGCACTGTGGTAGCCCGATTGGTAATTTTGTGTTTATAAAAAGTCATATTGTTAATATCTCCTGTGGTGGCAAAGCCAAAGGCCATGGTTTGAATTTCGATTCCGATAGGGTCACCTCCAGTTTCAGAATGAACGTTTCCTTTGTCGTTGTAAATGAACCAGAGGGTTTGATCTCCCAAGATATCCGGATAGTCCCCTGCATACGGGTTGTAAGTCCCATCACCATCCACATCGACAAAAGGAGCCAAATAATAGCTATGATTGTAGCCCGATACAATCGGATGGGCTGGCCAATCGGTGATGGCTGCCGACGGATTACCGGTGGCAAGGAATTCGTCAATCTCGCTCCGATTGATTTTCCATATTCGATCGTAGGCAAAGCAGACCTCATCGTTAGTCGAAATGGTTACTGAGTCGAGTGGACCAGGCCAGTAGTCACTCCCATCCTGGCGATATGTCATTGCCGCTACCCGCAAATTGCCTCCTGCGTCAAGCCCCCCTAACCAGATAGACCCTGCAAACAGCGAGTGTTTCTTGGGCTTTGTTGGATCATTTTGCTTAGGGATCTCGTACCTTGGGTTGCCTACCAAGTCCCACCACATATCACCCACATTCATGATGCGCGCCCGGACATTATTAATATCCAGATCTGCCGCTGCGGTCCCTGCTTCACAGGCAGCCGTTACCTCTTCCGCACGTGAATGGGGCTTGGAACGAGGCGTGGTCTTTTTACGTGGATTATGCACATTTTCTGCGCCCCAAGCGAACCCAATAAACCAACTCAGCACAAGGCCAATAATGAACATTCGATGGGTCATACGAATGTTGATCATCAATCCAGTCATAACGATAAAATTTTTAGAAATTTAGGATAAGTCCCAGCCGAATCAGCCTCGGGCTGGAATAGTTGGCAGGATTATTCACCTTCACCGAATATTGATCATAATAGGCCTGCGGATCATAAGCGGCCTGAGTAGTACGAATTCCTTCAAATGAACTCAACCATCCATCATCATCCGGACGCCCTGTATAGCGGTACACACTTACAATGTTTTTGGTATTTAGCAAGTTGCGTACCCACACATATACGTTCAAGGAAGCGCCACGACGAAAACCACCCTTATCATCCTTTGGGCCAAAAGCCAAAGGAATATCTCGATCTAAGCGCATATCTACATTAAATTGCCAAGGCTTCCGCGCACCATTGGGTGTACCGTCCAATATCTCGGTTTGACGTACGCCAATCGAAACGGCCTGAGTGACATTCTTCTGTTTCGAATAAGGAGCCCCCGACATTGCAGTAACAATAAAGTTAATACCTGTCCCTTGCAGCACTTTCTTGCCATTACGGGTCACAGGCCCAGCATATGCCGGCCCCATCCCATAGCGATAGTCAAACAACAAATTGAACGTATGGCGGCGGTCATAGTCCAATGGGAATGGCACGCGCAAATTCGGCTGCCCCATATCAATCAGGCGGGAAGCTGAAACCTCGTTTGAACCAGTCCCCTCAGCAAACTGAAGGGTATAACTCAATTGGGCCTGAACAGGCGAAATGCGTGTTCGCCGCACGTCGTACGTGAATGTCATTCCTTTAATGGTCGCAAAATCCAAGTTGCCATAGGTGTTGTAACTAATCGGATACGCATAATTCATTTTCGTCTGCTGTACCATATCCCGCACCTCACCATAATAGGCTGTAAGGGTAAATGCAGAGCTTTTGCTGAGGCGCTGCTTAAATCCTATTTCATAATTAACGCGTTTTTCAGGACGCAATGCCGGATTGCCAATAGTAAGGGTGGCACGTTGTTGGAGGTAATAAAACTCATCAATGGTAGTATGAACGCCGGCACGGGGGCGCTGAGCCAACACATCATAATTGGCAAAGAATGTCGCATCTTCCGAAATCGGGAACGAAAAGGCAATGCGTGGTTGCACGTTGATTTGGGGTTCATAGTCTTTAAACGACTCCGGTGTGAGTTTTACATCTGCGGGGGTACGGGCACGCAGATACGGCTGTACATAGCCCGTAGCTGTTTGAAAGGCCAAAAGACCGGGATCCGCAACCTTAGTTCCACTGGCATCATACCATTCATCGCCTTTCCGATAGCCCACAATACGGGTAGGATTAATGCTTTTGTCGGTGTATACCACATAGTCATCACCGATATTATCCGGATGG
>CAYVLB010000052.1:0-12589 GCA_964452325.1 uncultured Sphingobacteriales bacterium
ATGGCCAGTCCAACGTTCCCTACGTTATGAAACGTACGCTGAAAAGTTGTTTGTGCCTGGGCATATTCCCATAGCCCGACTCCTATTATTATGCAATATGTTATCCATCTCATCGGTTGCTCAATTCCCCAATGGGGGCAAACATACGGGAGCATTGGGTGAACTGTTGTGCGGAACGAGAAGATAAGCGGATTGCAAGTTAGTGGTGATATGGCAAGCCTTTCCAGAGGGTGATTACCCGATAGAGTTGTTCGAGCAATACTAGGCGGGTCATTTCGTGGGATAATGTCATGGGTGATAGTGCAATTACAGCGTGAGATTTTTCCCGGAAGGACTCCGAGAACCCATAGGGCCCTCCCGACACAAATATCAGCCGACGTATCCGTTGATGCAGCCATTGCTCCCATTGCCTAGCCAAGGCGCGGGTGGTGAACAATTCACCTCGTTCGTCAAGAATGACTACGTGATCTCCTTGTTTTAGACGTTTCGTCAACAATCGTTCTTCTTCGGCGATGGCTTGCTGTGGATTGGAGGTGCGAATCGGACCCATTTCGGAATACTCGAAGGCTGGCCACAGCTGACGAATACGACGAAGATAAAACTTAATTCCCTCGCGGTAGAATTCGTGTCGGGTGGGGTGGGGGGTCAGGTAGCTGATGCGCACGCGCTACATGATTTTCCGAAACTTCCAAATTTTCAGTAAAATAATACCGAAGAGCATGCCCCCCACATGGGCAAAGTGGGCTACGTTATCGAGCACATTTCCTTGAATACCCAACCAGAGTTCCAAAATGCCGTAGAAGATGACAAAATATTTTGCTTTCATTGGGAAGAAGAAATAGATGTATACATATGAATTTGGAAACATCCACCCGAAGGCCAACAGCAATCCAAACACAGCTCCTGATGCTCCCACCGTAGGAGTAAACAGGGATCGCACTAATCGGACTGCTGCATCGGATGGCGCGCCAAGATGTACCAATTGGTAAGCGGCTGTCCGGGCTTGATCAGGTAGGCTGGCCAATATCTCGAAAGGGGAACTATTGAGGGTGTTACTCAGCGTGGTCAATAGGGGGCGAATCTGCAATTCCTGGACCAGGAGATGAAGAATGGCAGCTCCTATACCCGTAAGTAGGTAATACAATAGATAGCGGCGGGCACCCAACACACGTTCCACAACTCCTCCAAACATCCACAATGCGAACATGTTGAAGAAAATGTGGGTGAAATTGCCATGCAAAAACATGTGGGTAATGAGTTGATGCGGTCGAAAAAGTGGCGATGAAAATGGATACAATGCAAAGTGTCGTATCACATCAATATTCAGGCGACTTTCCAGGACCCACGTTCCGAAAAACGCTAAGGCGTTGATGATCAACAGGTGTTTGGTGATTTCGGGCAATAGTGCATATCGGGGTGGGCGATATTGTTCCATTGGAGTGGGTTATTTATCGAGGAGGAGACGTAAATGGTCGGCAGTAATTGCTTGATAGATTCGGCGGTTGTCGGGTGTAACCTCGGCTTCAGGCGTGCTCCATAGATAGGCCAATATTGCTTCGGTTTCGGATGGTGAGAGGTGAGGTATGGCAATATCGGCCCATGCTGCCGCTACACCATGCCGGAGGCGTGCAGATTCTTCTGGAAGGGTTGTTTCTCGATATTTTTCAATCGCCTTTTGAATAAAAGATTGCGCATTACCCCATTGGCCAAGGGGGGCAGGGATGGCGTGAACAATATATGAGAGTTCGCCAAATTCATCTAGATCAAATCCCATCCGCTCTAACCACTTTTGCATTGGTTTAAGTAAGGTCATTTCTTCGGGAAGAAGATTGACAAATTCGGGAACCAACAGAGCTTGGGATGGAATATCGGCTACTTCACGATTCAATTGGTGAAAGTGATAAGTTTCAAGGGCGCGTTGGAGATCGACAAGGAGCGTGTGGCGACGCATTCGGACCAGTGCCATTCCATCCAGCACCCATAGTGCCTGTGGGGATGTTGATGATGAGGAAGCAGAATCGTTGTCAATAGGGAGGGTAGATTGATCGGACGTAGAAGAAGCTGATTTTGTGGCATCAGCCGGGTCGGATGCTTGTTTGGGGGCTGTGGATGTTTGTTTTTCGAACTCGATTTTTTCAAGTGCCCGCTGCATCTCTTCCTCGTCAAACATGAGTTGTTCACCCAGTGCTGCCGAGGCGATTCGTTGGCGAACTGTCGAGTAAATAAATGAAAATAGCGACTTTTCGTCGTGAAATTTGACTTCCGTTTTGGCAGGGTGTATATTGACATCCACCTTGTCGGGAGAGACATCAAGCAATAAGACGTAGAAAGGGGCAGCGGCCGTTTCCCCTTTCATCGATATGTAGGCTTTCCGAATGGCATATGCGAGGTGGGGATGCTTGATGTAGCGTCGATTGACGTAAAGGTATGTACGCAAGCGGCGGGTACGGGGGACATCCGGATGGGCGACGTAGCCGGAAATATTGCCAAATGGGCTTTTTTCTTCTATAGTTACTAAGTTTTTCTGCCATTTTTTGCCGAATAGTTGGACAATGCGCTGACGAAGCGTACCGGGGAGCAGATAGTAGATTTCTTCATCGTTGTGAATCAGCGAGAAGGTCCGGTCAGGATGGGCGAGTGCTACCCGAATGAATTCTTCTTGGATATAGTTGAACTCGGTATGGTCGGCACGGAGAAACTTTTTTCGGGCAGGGGTATAATAAAAAAGGTTAGAGATGGTAACCGTGGTGCCGACTTCACAAGATGCACTTTCTTGTGAGATTACTTTACCTGCTTCGGCGACCACTCGGGTGCCGATGGTTTGAGCAGCAGTACGTGCGAGGATCTCGATACGGGCAACTGCAGCGATTGACGGCAAGGCTTCTCCCCGAAACCCCATCGTTTGGATACGCCACAGATCCTCAGCGGATGCAATCTTAGAGGTGGCATGGCGTTCGAGACTCATTCGAGCATCGACCTCGTCCATGCCAATGCCATCGTCGATTACTTGAATCCGTTGTTTACCACCGTGTTCTATTCGGACTGTAATTCGACGTGCCTGGGCATCAATGGCATTTTCCAATAATTCTTTCACGGCGGATGCCGGCCGCAGGATTACTTCACCTGCTGCGATCTGATTGGCCAGCGAGTCCGGCAACAACTTTATCTTGTGGGCGATTTCCTTTTGTGAAGCCATATCCAAATGGATAACAATGCGACAATACCGATAAGCGCTTTAATACTAATCCACCCTTCGCTGGTGGCCCAGATGCTGCCAAACAGCAAAATCAGCCCCCATCCAAGGAGCGGCATTTTGTAGCGTTGCTGTTGAGCATGGCGAATTTGCCCCTTTAAGCGTTGGCTGATGGGATGTTGAACTAAATAAAAATCCTCCTGGTGAAGGTTAATGGGACGATCAGATGTTTTATCTTCCTTGGAATAGCGCTGCACAAAGCGCAACTTTCGCGGTGGGCGTGGTCGCATAAACACCCGTATGTTCCAAATACCGTGCATTGCAAAGGCAAAGGTAGTATGTAGTGTAGAAAAACTTGTGGAATTAGATTACTTTGGAGTTTATTTCCGCATTTCCTTAAAAGCTCGGATTAGTTGTTGCCAAAACTGAAGATTGAGGAATGGTGCCGGAATAGCACGCCCTCCCACGTTCCAATAGGTATACTTCAATTGGCCACCCGCTGAATAATACTGCTGGGCCCAGTATTGTTGGATGACCATTTCCTGATTGGCAGATGCCCCGATGGGGGATCTTTGGAGAAATTCATGAATTGCCTGTTGTTGAAGGTTGCGGAGTGCGATATCGTAATAGTCGTCTTCGAAATCCATCTGCAAAAATGCTTGCTTGAGGTGAAGCGGAGAAACCCAGGGGTAAACTCGCACCTCTTGAAGAAAAAGGGTGTCTACTGCCAAGAAGACATTTTGGAAAACGGAGGTTTCATCCGCATACAGTTGGATGGGAATCCGTACCGGCTTAAATCCCATGGCAGATATGCGAATTGTATCATCTGGCATTACGGCAATCGAAAAAAAGCCGTCGAAGTTAGCAATGGTCCCACGCTGGGTATTCAGAATGATTACTGTCGCGTACGGAATGGGTTCTTTCTGGTTCTGAGAAAGTACTTGCCCAGAAAACTGAATCAGATGATCTGCCCGAGTTTGGGCCGTAGCTTGGAGCAATAGCATGGTGGCCAACACCCAGCCAAAGAGACGCAAAAGCATGCGGCAAATTAAGCAAAGTTCGGAAGGCTTTATGATGGGTGCTGCTTTTGTTGTTGTATTTGAATGGGTGGACACGGTACTGAACCATACGAACAGAAGACGCAACAATCCCCTTGTTGGGGGCGCAAGATGGCACCACATTTAGAACATTCGAAAAAGAAAACACAGGCATCGCCCGGCATTCGTTCAGAAGTTTGATGCCCACAATTGGGGCACCTCAACACACTTTCCCAAATTACGTTAGCCCCGTCGGATGATGGGTTGGTATGACAACATGTATCCATCTGTGGGCAATTGTGAAAATATCCCTTTGGCAAATTTACTACACCAACTTAATCATTAAGTTCCCAACTCATTATATTTGAGTATCAACTTTGGTAAGGGGGTGACTTTACGGCATTGGTGTGCTTTTTTAGGGTTGGCGGTGTTGATGGGTAGATGTAGAATCCACGATTTGGAGACTCAATCAAGGATCGGCCGTACATCGTTCTATGATACATTTCCACTAATTGAACTTGAAAAGCCCCTGGATTCTTTGCCACCACCATTTCATTATCGGAGGCTGTCGAACGGGTTAGATGTGGTGATCGTTGAATATCCTCATGTGCCTATTTTGGTGATAGGGTGCTATTTTCGGGTAGGTGATTACATCCTCGATTCGTTTTCGATGCTGAAGTCTTTGATTGTCCGTGAGGCGGTTTTCCAAGGGACGCAACGTTTCCCTACCCAGGAAGTCATTGCGATGAAACTTCAACAACTGGGCATGGGAATTAGATATATAAACGATGATCGGGGGTGGGGATTCTTTACGTATTGTCCTTCTTATGACTATCAGGATGGGATGGAACTCGTAGCGGACCTGATTACGGTCCCCCTTTTGGATCAAAAGGGCATTGCCAAGGCAATGGGGATAGTCGAACAGACAATTCAAGAGCGATGGGCTAACCAACGGACCCGACTTTTTGCCACGACATACCATTACCTTTATCCTGCCAATGTGCCTTTGCAAGTGCCGCCATTGAGTGGGATAATGAAGCAATTTTCAGTACAAACGATTAGGGAATTTTACGACACCTACTGGCGGCCTGATAATGCCCTTTTAGTGATTGGTGGTAATGTCCATCCGGAAAATGTGTGGGAAGATGTGGAACGGCTATGGGGCAGGTGGCCTCCTGCCGACACTCCTGTTTTTGCCCAACATCCCATTCCTCGATTTCAGCCGATATCGCATAATGTCACGTTTTTACAATATTCTGAGGTAGATCGTCAAGCAACACTGATCCACGCATATGCAATGCCAGGGATAATTGATGATCCGGAAGGTGATGAGGCCATACAAATCCTTGGTGAACTATTAAACTATCCTTATGGGAGATTTCAACGCCGGATGCGGGATGCAGGAGCCAGTTATATACGATTTGAATACAATGGAAGTCGTTTCTCTAGGCCTGCTAGTTTTGTGGTGATGGGACTTCCTGAGAAAATGCCATCCATTATTAGGGTGCTGCGGGAAGAGATTCAGCAATTGGTAGATGATTCTACCTATTTCTCAACACAGGAGATAAAGAATGCACGTAGGCGGCGTGGAAGCTATTATTCACGAAGTTTAGCAAACCTTACTTATTTCTTCGGCAAGGGGATCAATCGGGCTTGGGGAATTGCCAATGTTCGATACTTTTTCGAATATGAGCAGCGAATACATCGCATTTCCAAAACGCTTTTGTATCGAAAAATTCGACGCTATATTGGGCAGGGGAATTGGGTGGAAGGATTGATAATGCCATCGGGAGCCCTGTCGGATTCTTTAGATCAATTTTTCATGAATACCCGTCCTATTGATTGGTATCAATGGCGCATCGAAGTATTCGCTTCGGGATTGCCTCCCAAATATGAAGGAGAAGCCAAGCAGTTGGCGGCTTTATTACACCTCAACCCCGACCATGTGCTGTATGTTCATGCAGTGGGTCCCGGTGGGCAAGGTGTTGCCACGAGGATTGTTCAACAACTTCGCAACCAGGTTCCGACCTCATTAGTCGGTAATATCCAATTAGGGAATCTGCGCCAACACAAAAGGGATGATATCCTGATTACTTTTTCACTCGAAAAGAAATAGTGATGATAAAGGCGTACTTAATAGGCCTGGTACTCGTTGGTACGGGATGGGCTCAGGAGTCAAGGATAGATACTTCGCGCCATTTTCTGAGGATCAATGGATCAGAAATTATCCATCATTATATCCCCAATGGGATGGTTGCTGCGGAGTTGCTGTTTCGGCGAAGTGGCAGTGTATACGCACCGCCCGGAAAAGAAGCCTTGAGTATACTGGCATTGGCTACGATTTTTGAAGCCGCTTCTCGACGCTTGACACCGAATCGATTGTATGAGGCATTGGCACGGCATGGAGTGACGATATCCTATTTTGCTACGCCAGAGTATGTAGGGGTTCGATGGAGCTATCCGAAAGAGTCTCAAGAATTTTTAGTGGAGTTGTTTACGGAGTTGTTTGTTCATCCAACCTTTGACTCTCAGGCGTTTGCTAATGCCAAGTGGGAAATTGCTTCGCGAATTCATCAGAGAAATGAGGAGATAGATGTTCAATTAATGGAGCAGGTATATCGAAAGATGGCTTCTTTGTTTGACTATCCTTACCGTTCACCATATGGGCGGCTATCAGCGTTGGATTCGTTGACCCTTGACGAGGTACGGCAGCACTACTACACACGACTACTTAACGCCTCTGCCATCGTCTTGGCTATTGTCGGAGATCGCCCTTATATTGAAGTCAAAAAATGGGCTAATCGGGTGCTTCCGAGGATTCCACGTCGCGTTGCATTGCCTCCCAAAGCCAATTCAATGGAATGGGCGATATGGCTGGATCATAGTCGCCTATACCGGTTTCCGGTGGAGCTATCTCCTTCGATGCTGTACGTAACGATGGGGGTGATGGCGCCGTTCCATCCGGATTACACGCCGTTGATGTTGGCATATACGGCATTTTATGATCGGATTGAATTGGGAAAATATTCGTTGGACTATCTTACCGTTCGGCCTCTTCCTTCAAGTGAAGAAGAGGATGGCATGCAATTCCCTTATGATGTACTTGGGTTTAGGTTGCACTCTCCTTTACCGGAAATGGGCGGAAAACAATTTTTTGACCTGTTGGTATCATGGCAACGCAATGGTATTTCCGAGGTAGAGGTAGCCAGTGCTCGGAGCCTATTGCTAACATTGTCGGCTGCCGAACACTGGTCGAATGCCAACCTTGCCCATAGCTATGCCCACTATCAGGTGCTTTGGGACGATTGGCGGATTCCTGAAAAGTTCCTACAAAGGCTTCGATTGATTTCTGCCGTGGAAGTCAACAAAGTGATTCGGCGCAGGCTAAAGGGCATATGGTGGTTTTATTTTGGATCCGAAGGGCTGCTCCAAGATACATCCGTCTTTTATTTTCCCCTGAATGTGAATCGATGAATCAATAAATAGCCGGAATGATCGAGTATCATTTCAGGGTTGATCAAAAGAAGGGCGGTACCTCAGGTTGGTTTGCCCGATAGATGGACATTAGATAGCTCTTCAATGATATGTGATGTGGGATGGGTTATGGGCCGTTGAAGGGAGGATTTTGAGAAAAAGCACATATTTGCACATCCGAAATGGGGGTTTCATGCAACGAACGATTTGGTTAGGGTGGGGATGGTTCTTGGGAGCGCTGTTGTGGGCCCAGCCACCAACGATATCGATTAGTGCTTCTTCGGATCATGTAACGGTAGGTCGTGGCGATTCGGTGGCCCTCATCATCAATGCGGGGAATGCCGACCTTCAAATAAAAAGAATTGTTGCTCCCGATGGCACGGTAGCGTTTCGTTCGGTGCCCACATTCTTGCCTGCTGGAACAACCGATACGATTTGGATGACGCGAAATCCGGTGCATAATATCCAACACGTGTTCCCAGTGTGGATCATCACTGCCCGGCAAGGCGTATTTTCCATGCGCCATCAATATCAAGGGGTGTATGCCGACAGCGCCTATTACAAGCCAACGCGCAACCTATGGGATCATGCCCTCAAACAGGCATTAAAACAAATTATTACCCAAAATCATACGACGCTGAGTTACAGTGCGGCCCGAGACAAAATGTTTATGATGATTGATAATTGGCGGGTTAATGGGCGGGGCGCTAATTCCAACAAGGTCGAATGCGTATACACGGGGCGGGTAGTTACTGGATATTCCAGCCGTTATGATGTTCAAAATCAGGGATTTAATACCGAGCATACGTTTCCACAAAGCAAATTTGGGGGAGGAGAACCCATGCGATCAGACTTGTTCCATTTGTTCCCTACGGATGCTGGTGCCAACTCTGCCCGCGGTAATCTTCCATTTGGTGAAGTAATTACACCCACTTGGTCTATGGGTGGATCTAAAAAAGACTACAACAAGTTTGAACCCCGTGATGCCCAAAAAGGACCAGCGGCTCGGGCACTTTTCTATTTCGTAGTACGGTATTACGATTATTCAGGATTTGTAGCGCCTCAGGAAAATGTGCTTCGAACATGGCATAAGGCGTTCCCTCCCAATTCGGTCGAAAAGCGGAGGAATTCAGATATCTATGCGATCCAACATAATCGCAACCCGTTTATTGATCATCCGGAGTTTGTCGATCGGATTTATTCTATTGCCGGATCAGCCACTCGCCCTGCTACTGTTTCCTTGCATTTGCCTGCCGATACGGTGGTTATAGAATTACCTCTGGTGGTGGATACGTTGAAGATCCCGTTTTGGGTAACGGGTGGCATGGTGCAAATTACTTCCATTGATTATGACACGTCGTATTTTACAATCTTAGCACCTTCTGGACCAGTAATGCATCAATCCGAAGGTTGGTTACGCATGATGTTGAAGCCAGATGTTTCTGCGCCGCTGACCTCACCCATTACCCTTGTGTGGGGTAATATGCGTCGGACTACGTTTTATGTGGATGTACGTCGGGCTTCAACTTCTTACAGTCAATACAACCGTTCCAATCACAGCTGTTGCGTGATATTGGGGTCGCGAGGAGCATATATAAAGCCCGGAATGAAGATTCGTCGCCTGCAGTTCTTTTCCACGGAGGGTCGGGAACTGCTTCACATTCTTCATCCACGGGCCGGCTATTGGATTGCCCCCCGTGGGTATGGAGGGAAAACGGTTATTGTGCGATGGATTGAAGATCATCAGTTGGTCTCGAAAAGGTTAGTTCTTGACCGATAAAGGTGGATCATGTTTATTGAACGCGCACGACTGGTCCCCACAAAACTGGAGGAGCTCCAGCTGCTTGATATTGGAGCCATAAGGGGCCGACAATGGACGGGATCGGTATTTGCCGATCGGTGGGATGCCCCTGCCAAATAGTTCTGCCATGGGCATCGATCCATGCAACTTGGGCTTTTGTTGACAGTGCTTCTGGCAAGATCACAGCTTTACCATTGAAAAAAAAATCGAAAGACCGGTGTAACCACTGACGGACCTTACTTCCAGGCACCCACCTTCCAAGGGCGTAATCGCCAGAGAGCAAATCCGTTTCAAACGCTCCGTTGTAATCGGAAGGGCTTCCCATATGATGGGTGGCTTGAGTTAACACCTGCCAGGGCTCGGTGGGGCTGGGGCGATAGAGCAATACCAAGTCCTTTTCTTTCTGGATGAAGGGATAGTCTACGCGCGCAGTGCGTCCTCGCTCCCCGCGTCGGCCATAATAGTAGAAGCGTAGCTTTCCGTTTGCAGGAGTATCTACCCATATTGTCCAATAGCGATGCGGATTGGGCTGGATGTGGTTTGTCCGCTGCGAGTCAGGATTCAGCCAGTGATGTGTCACCCAAACCTGCACGGTGTGGCTGGGATGGTCATGGCGGAGATCAACATATCCATATTCCCACGAATGCCAGCCAGTATCGACAATATTCCATCGGCGCGAGATGGAAGCGGTTGCCAATTCGTTGTTGGGCCATAGCCATAATAGGCGGGCAGGGCGATCGAATGACACAATCCCCGAGTCGCGTGTTCCATTGACTATGAAGCGGCGCCGTTGAAGGGTACCATCAACTAACAAGGCAGTAACCTCGATAGGCACATCTCGATAAAGTGTGGGGGCTTGCCGCAGGTGTTGTTCAATGACCACGCGATATGTGGTGGGAGAGAGTGTATCTACCCGTACGATCCGAAATAAAGGAAATCCGGGTTTCCATACCCAGTCATCAAAAAATGGATGAAGATTGATCCCCGTATATGATTCGAAAGAGTCGCGTAGATCGGACGATGAAATATTGGCAAAAGCTGCCCGTGCCATCAGTTGTCGAATGGCTCCGAAAAATAGGGAGTCGCCCATATAGTAACGGAGATTATGGGCAGTCATCCCACCACGGTCATATACTAGCATGCCATCATATGTAAGATGCGAAGGCACGGGAGATACCGGATTGTGCTGGGTGAGTTGGTCTACGTGATGAACCACCTCCGAGAAAATATCTCGCGTATGATTATGCATCATTTCTGATCCATACATGTCTTGGTAAAAGAGCCATTCAGAGAATGTTGCCCAACCTTCATTGAGCCACATTTCCGATTCGTCCGCAGCGGTGACAAGATTCCCCCACCATTGATGAGACAACTCGTGGACAATCACGCCTTCATATCGCGTATCACCAGTAATCAAATTGCGCCCCAAGGCAATGAAACTAGCATGTTCCATGCCTCCAGCCATGGGAATTAATAGGTAGGCCAATCGGTCGAACCGATAGGGTCCATACCGACGCCGAAAGATGGCAAATGCCGAATCAAGGTGGGCAAAGGAGCCACGGATCTTGCCAGTGTCGGCAGCGAGGGCATGAATTTGAACAGTGAAGGCCCCAATCGATAGGTCGATCGTATGAAAGGGGCCAACAGCCCATGCAGATAAATAGGCCGGAATGGGCTGATTCATTCGCCAATGCCAATATGGATGCTGGATAGAGGGGGAGTCGATGAGTATGCCATTGGCCAATCCCACATATCCGATAGGTGCTTTGAGGTAGAAGTCCCAATAGGCCTTGTCGGTAAAACTTTCGATGGCGGGGACCCATGCCCGCCCCAAGGAATGGGGAACAGATTGAAACCCTACCCCCAGATTATATACGTATGGATGCGATCCCCCTTGAAAATACACTCCACCCCACACGGGGTCACGATATGGGCGTCCGTGGTAGAAAATGTCAATCGAGTCGATAACATTGAGTAACACGGGATGCTGGATGTGAAGTGTTTCCCCCAGATGATTGTAGGAAATAAGGTTGGAATCTCCCATATGGCGTACCGAATCGACTGTTAGCGATTTGAGTTGGAGGGTTAACATCGAATCTGGAGTAAGCCCTTCGTAGATGATGCGGACCCTTGCATAGATGGTTTGGGATGAAAAATCAACGGAATCCAGCCAAAACCGATATTGAATTGCGTTAATAGAAGATTGCGCATGGGCAATGAAGGCTGCGATAACAATCCCTTGTGCTACGATTGTGAATAAGTAACGCTTCATTTTCGTAAGGCTATTTTTACCCCCTCAAAGAAAGGAAACTCAAGGCGGAATGACGGACGAGCGAAACATGCTATTTTCTAACGGAACGCGGATTATTCCCATCAATATCGAGGAGGAGATGAAAACCGCCTACATCGACTATTCGATGTCGGTGATTGTCAGCCGTGCCATTCCAGACATACGCGATGGGCTCAAGCCAGTGCAACGGCGTGTGTTGTATGCAATGGCTGAACTGGGATTGCTCCATAACCGCCCCTATAAAAAGTCGGCCCGCATTGTGGGAGAGGTACTCGGTAAATATCATCCCCATGGCGACTCCTCGATTTATGATACATTGGTACGGATGGCGCAGCCCTGGGTCATGCGCTATCCTTTGGTGGATGGACAGGGTAATTTCGGATCAGTAGATGGAGATGCTCCTGCCGCCATGCGATATACTGAAGCCCGCCTCACACGCATCGCCGAAGAATTGCTCGTCGACCTTGATAAAGAAACAGTCGACTTCCAGCCTAATTTTGACGACTCGCTTCAGGAACCCACTGTGCTGCCTTCCCGCATTCCCAACCTACTCCTCAATGGAAGTAGTGGTATTGCAGTAGGGATGGCAACCACCATTGCCCCCCACAACTTGTCGGAAGTTGTCGATGCCATGGTAGCATACATTGATAATCCCGACATTACCATCGAGGAATTAATGGAACATATCAAAGCACCCGACTTCCCTTCCGGCGGAATTATATACGGATATGATGGGGTACGTCGGGCGTTTCATGAAGGGAAAGGACGCATTGTTATCCGAGGACAAGCTACCA
>CAYVLB010000053.1:0-12426 GCA_964452325.1 uncultured Sphingobacteriales bacterium
CTGGTCATTCCATAGCCACAGATAATGATATGCTGGCGAAGTCGATGAATTGATTTACGCATACGCCACTGACGAATCAATTGCGGCAATGAACCGTCCAAAAGTAATAGCGAAAAGGAGGATATTGAATAAGTAACAATTCCTACGCTGAAAACGATCAGAAAAACGGTAAATAAGCGTCCCGCATCCGACAAAGGACGTACTTCCCCATATCCTACGGTCGAAACCGTGATAACCGTCATATAAAGGGCCTCTAACCATGAGTAATGTTCAATCAACATATATCCCCCCATGCCCAATGCCATCACACTTGTCCCTAACCACAGCAAGCGACGCACGATGCGTCCCAGCGAACTGGGCGAAGCGGGAATATCCATGCCTATTCTATTTGAGGGGACCGACCATGCTGTCGTAGCGCCTTTTCAAATGCCCGACGCTGTGCTTGCGTCAATGAATCATCATTGACATTAAAGTAAAATCCCAACAGGTCGCGATACCGATGCTCGATGGTATCAATGGGCGTATGGGATAGCGCATTGACCCATTCGTTGACCATCGCTTCAACATCGGCATGAACAAAAGACCGCCCCAAACGTCGTTCTAACTGACGCACGAGATGCTTATCATACGTCAGCATCTCAGCACGCATTGCAGTCCCTCCCAATTCGCGCAGGATAAAATATACCTGCCGATAGGGGCGTCGTTTCTGCGGACTTCGGTAGAACACAAAATCAACCCCCCGACGCTCATAGTATTCGAGGGGACCCACTTTCATATGACCTACCCGCCAATCGGGACGCACCGGTAGCCGTGCAATAAAACTGTCACACAGCCCAAACCCTTCAATAACAACCGGGAAACGCGCCCAATAAGTAAAAGCACACTGACCATAATTGAGCACCGTTACATCCAGTCCCTCAAAATAGGGACGCAACGATTCAGCCCACAAGCGAATAGTCGGCATCTTGGGCTTATAAAACATCATCTCATCACCAATGCCATCCACTTGCTTCCATGCACGGCCCTTCCGCACACCCGGCAAACGAACATCTCGGGCAGGTTGGGTCATCCTTTCATAAAAATTGTTGACTTCTACCCGGGCAAGCAACAACCACATACATCCCATCATCCAAGGAAGCCATCCCGGCACCCGATGACGCGTTTCCGACCACCATTCCAAGGCCGAATACTCGAAAAGAAAATAAAAGAACGGCACCAATGGAATCATAAAACGGGCATACATAAATCCACCGCCCACCTTCAATACGAACAGAATCAAGTAGGCCCATGTGAAGAAAGCTAGCCCATTAATCACACGCCAAGAAGGGGATGCTGCCAATTGGCGTATACCCGCCAAGGAAATTCCAACACGCCGCAACATCACCACGTTATAAGCTAACCACGGTATCACCCATAATGCATTGCTCCAATACACACCGAAATAGTGCGTAAAATAGGTCAACCCCTGCCCCACATGCCACATGTACGCCGCTTTGGCATAGTAGGTGTTGGGATAAATATCCCCGTAATATTGGATTTTCCAGGCAAGATATGGCAATACAATAATTGTAGTGGGGAGGTTCAACATCACCAGATCCCTGACAAGGGACGAGAACGTCCGACGCCGAAGCCACATTTCCAGTACCAACAATCCGTTCAGCAACACCGCAAAAAGTGCCCCATCGGGACGCGTCATAAACAGCAAAGCATGTACAAGACCAGCAACCATCAATCGTCGCCGCCGAGGCCACCGAAATCCAAAAAGCACAGCCGCCCATAAGGAAAGTTCAAACGTGAAAAACATCGTTTCCAACCCCCCCGTTGCCCATTCACGAAAATGGAAGTGCATCACCAAAGCCAGCGCCGTCGCAGGAAATGCCCATCTCAAATGACGACGTTGCACCCGCCACGACCACCATACGTATAATACCAACACCCCCACCAATGAAACCAACCCCAGATTTAGCGATGCCTCCAACGGATCTATGCCCAGCTTGGCAGCTGCCGCCAACATCACCAACCATAAAAAGTGCGTATATCCTTCAACCCGCTCGCCTGGATTATACACAATACCCTGCCCTTCCAACCAATGCTGCACGTAACGTAAGGTAATAAAAATATCGTCCCCATACCATTGCATGAACTTAGCTGCGTAGAATCCACCCAAAACCACACCTGCCCCCATTATCCAATAAAGGGGATGGAATAAGCCTGACCATCCCTTAGCAGAAAGGCTGTTGGATGAGGTTCCAGACTTTACCCGACGGCGTGAACGTTTCGCCTTCATTGATGTTAGATTTATCTGCGCAAAGAACGTCAAAAAAAGCCACCCACACCCCTTCACTTCCGCTCCACCCTTCCATTGTTTCTGTGTCCCCTCGCATCCTTTCAATGGTAAATCCGAGTGGACAATCGGGGAACGGCCACCACAGGAGAAGGAACAGTCACCTTGCCCTTGGCATCAATTATCCCCACAACGGGCAACGGAGGTGGATCATCCACCACGTGGGACAAGATAAAATGAGGGCCCATCGCACTATCCCGAGTGGCACATTGTCTTTTCCGAATATTATACTCCGACTCTGCACTATCATCCCCTGCCTCGTCAAAAAACGTACGTGCCCGAAGGATTTGCTTCTCAGGACCTCCGATATCCAGAGAGCACACATCGCAGGCTTGAAAATTTTCAAAATCCTTCTCCAACCTCATTACATAACCGGTCCCCCCATAGTTACCCACCAACACAATTGCCTTCCCCGGTACAATTTGCATGTCTGCCATTCTTACCCAATTATTGCACACCAAATGCCAGTACTTTATCAGGCAGCCATCCGAAGAATCCACCTGCATGACATAGGAGGTACCACTAAGGCCGCCCAACTTGTCGCCCGCAACCAAAATGGTTCCGTCGTCATCAATGGCCACCGCTACGGGATACCCCACAGACATACCGGCTTCCCCTAACAGCACCCCCTGCCTACACCAAATAGCATTGCCCATCGGATTGGTCCGAATGAGGTGAGTCCAGGGATAAAACACTGCCATAACGTTGCCCGCCAATACGATATGATCGTTATCGTCAACCGCTACTGAAGTATTGAGTCCCACAATATCATCAACGCCAAGATACCACCGAATCCAATGTAACTTACCTTCCGGACTCATTTTCAGTAAGCAAGGCCCATCAATTCGTTCAAACAGATAAGGGTTATATTCAAAATTGTATGTGGAAGAGGCCCCTATGATAAGATTCCCTTCCCGATCAAACGCAATGCCATGAGCATAATCCCTCCACGGAGTGCCAATGGCACGATCCCATGCGAGACGACCTTCTGTAGAGAGTTTTAGCACATACATACTACTGGCAAGATCTTCAGGAAAATCGTTGTCTTTTTGGGGACCAAATGAATAGGTCGTGCCCGCCAAGTAAAGATAACCATCAGGTCCCATCATCGCATTGGTTGCAAAATCGATATCCGATCCTCCCACAGCACGCGCCCACACGTAACGTCCCGATGTATCCAGTTTCACCACAAACACATCATCCTTTCCAGCTCCATATGAAGAGGTCGAACCCACCACGTAAACACCACCCTTCCCGTCTACAGCCACCGAATACCCCCATTCATCCTTAGGACCACCAATAATCCGATCCCATATCAGGTGGCCATCAGGGCTGACTTTTGCCACGTAAATATCTCTGGGGGGACTATCGGAGAACGTGTGACTATCGAGAGAATCCCCTATCATGCGAATATCGATGCCGCGCTCCCCCGAGATTATCGTGGTACCGACCAGATATAAGAATTCATTCGCATCCAAAGCCACACCCTCCAAGAACACTTCCCACTCTTGACCCAACGATAACAAGAAGCCTTTCCCCATCTCCGACATCATCCAGCCGCTCACCTCCCCACCAGTCTGACTTTCCCGACCCGCCGAACACATCCCCAGTAACAGCCCAGAAACAATAACGAAAGCCTTCCGCATCAAAAAAATTAATCCATTAGGCAAAGCTAACCCATTATTATTACACAATGCGTCGATCCGTACAAATCAGCCAATACGAAAAGCCCCACTGAATCGGCATCCCACACCCACAGCATCCAGCATATCGTCCAAATCTCCAACCAAACCGAAGAAAACTACCCCAAAAGCGAAATGGTTACCACCCATACGGCAATAAGAGCTATTTTGTGTAAACATAAAACCCCCTTCCTGTTTTCTGCCCCCACCATCCAGCATCAACATATCGCTGCTGCGTCCGACTGGGGCGGAATCGATCTTCGTAAAAGAACGATTCAAACATCGATACCGTTACCGAATGATTGGTGTCGACACCAATGAGATCCATCAGTCGGAAGGGCCCCATTCGAAAGCCGAAGTTTTCTGCCAGGGCATCGATAGCTTGAAAGTCTGCCACCCCTTCTTCCATGATACGCAAGGCTTCCAAATAGAAGGGACGAGCCACCCGATTGACCACAAATCCAGGGGCATCTTTCACCTCGACAGGTATTTTCCCCATCTGCTGCGCCATTTCCATAACAATTTGGAACACATTGTCACAAGTGGCAGCACCTCGCACAACTTCGACCAACTTCATAATGTGAGGGGGATTAAAAAAGTGCATCCCAGCGAAACGTTCAGGATGCTGGAGGGCACTTCCAATGGCGGAAATGGGGATAGAAGATGTGTTGGAAGTAAAGATGGCATCCGACGAATTTTGGGCCTCTAAGCGTTGGAAAATGTCTTTTTTGAGTGCGGCTTTTTCAAGCACCGCTTCGATGAAAAAGTCGCCCACAAGATCATCAAATTCCTGAGTGGTGGAAATATTCTTTTCAAAATTTTTCGCTTCCTGATCCGATACCTTCCCACGGCGAATGCCCTTCTCAATATTGCGACGCGCCACTTCAAGGGCCTCGTCAAGGGTGTTGGCATCAATATCGTATAAAATGGTGTGAAAACCAGCCATTGCCGCTAACTGAGCAATCCCACGTCCCATTGTTCCCGCTCCAATGACCACAACCGTACGAATATCATCTATTGAACGAACCATATTATTTTATTCTCCATCAAACTGAGTAAGGAACCGCAAATCATTTTCGAAGAAAAGGCGAATATCATCAATTCCATACTTGAGCATTGCAAGACGCTCCACACCCATCCCAAAAGCAAATCCTCGAAAATGGCAGTAATCAATCCCACAATTATCCAACACCTGCGGGTCCACCATCCCACAGCCAAGCACCTCAACCCAACCCGTAGCCTTGCATACACTACATCCCTTCCCATGACAAACGAAACACTGGATATCCATTTCAGCGGAAGGCTCAGTAAACGGAAAATAGCTGGGGCGCAATCGGATTCGGGTGGCTTTACCGAAAAATCGCTGGACAAATACAAAGAGGGTTTGTTTGAGATCGGCAAAGCTCACATCACGGTCAATGTAGAGACCTTCCACCTGATGGAAAATACAATGGGCCCGGGCAGAAATCGTTTCGTTTCGGTATACCCGACCGGGAGAAATAATCCGCAACGGCGGCTGGCGGCGCTCCATTTCATAGACTTGAACAGCAGAAGTGTGCGTGCGCAACAGCCAATCGGGATTCAGCTGAATGTAAAAAGTATCTTGCATCTCACGGGCGGGATGATCGGGAGGCGTGTTAAGGGCGGTAAAGTTGTGCCAATCGTCAACGATCTCGGGTCCCTCAACACTTTCAAATCCAAGCTCAGCAAATATCGTTGTTACCTCCTGCATTACCACCGACAACGGATGATATCCTCCCACTTCGAGCGGAACAGCATCCAAGGTAACATCAATGGGCTTTTGAAGTTCTGCCAACCGAGCATCTTTCAGCCTTCGGGAAGCCTCCCTGAATTTTTGCTCAGCTGCCGACTTAAGGGCATTTACCCGACGGCCATATTCCTTACGCTGATCCGAAGGTATATGGCGAATATGTTGCATTAGCTCGCCAATGACCCCTTTTTTACCAATCCAGCGACGCCGAAACGCCTCTAATTCTTCGGCAGAGTGTATATTGATCGATTGGAGTTCTTTTTCAAGGGATTCTACTGAAAGTGAGTTCATGAATGTATATACTGCCCATAATTTCCTCGGAGGCAAAATTGGCAGTTTCAGCGAGAACTATGAAGGCTTCCCAAAGAATGCATCCAGCACCTGCGTCAGCCACTGATGATTTTTCACCGAATATTTCTCCAATCCCTGACGGATAAAATCCGGTGATTGCACCCACCTGCTTGGCAACGGCAGTTTCCCAAATCGCAACAACTGGTATAACACATTCGAATCCATCTCCATATGAAACTGCAATGCCAAGACGTTCCGCTGCCAAACAAACGCTTGATGGGGAAATGCTTCGCTTTGTGCCAATAACACAGCCCCGTTGGGAAGGTCGAATGTATCCCCGTGCCAATGGAAAACATGCATCAAATCAGGGAGTTCTGCCATGGGCCATGCATTCGGTGTAACCTTGCGAATAGGGAACCAACCGATTTCGGGATACGCTCCCTCGTACACCTCGGCACCCAATACGTGGGCCAGCAGCTGAGCGCCCAAACAAACTCCCAACACCATCACGCCTTGCTCTATCACTTCTGCCAGCCATTGTTTTTCCTCAGCCAGCCATGGATAATCCGCTTCATCCATCACTCCCATCGGTCCTCCCATCACCACCACGGCCCGAAAACTCCGGCAATCGGGCAACGGATCCGAACGATAGCGCCGGATATGATAAGGTCGCCATCCCCGCATTACCGCCCACTTGGTAATGTATCCTGGCCCCTCATATGGCACGTGCTGAATAACGGGCAAATCACGCATCAGATCCAATTACCTTTTGAATGTACGCCGCCACTTAATCCACAACCCCCCACCCAACAACAACAACAGCAAAAGATTCGAAGCCCATCCAATTTGACGCCCCATATAAACAATCGGAGGATCAAATCGAAACTCGATTATATGATCACCCGCTGGGACTTCCATTCCCCGTAAGATATAGTTCACCCGCACATGAGGAGCGGGCTGACCATCAATCCATACTTTCCATCCCTTGTGGTCGTCGTAATACACCTCGGAAAAAACCAAAAACTGCGGATGGGCAGTACGGCTCCGATAACGGACAACATTGGGACGATAATTGATTAGTTGGACGACCCGCTGCGAATCCGGCGGATAAATAATTTGTTGGTCCTGCTGTTTCCCCCGCCACTGAATATACGAAAGAAAACGTTGGTCCATCACCGCCTTCCGACGGAATGGCAGGTGATATAGGGCGTCTAATTCCGCATCAGGATCCGGTACAACCACTACCGTATCCACAAACCACACAGGACCTGCAGCAACCGGATTAACAATTACACCACGGGCACTGTTCTCGGCAATTAGATAGCGCGTATCCAACATGTTAATCACCGTAGCACTGTCAAAAAGGCCACGGGCAAGGTATCGCTGAATCTCAGTATTGAGGTGATAATCAATCAGATCCTGATACCGCTGGAGTTTGGCAGCATGATAGCCTCCCACATGACGATGATAGAATGAGGTATAGGCATCATTCCAGGGATTGCGGGTCAGGTTAAGGACCCGATAGTGAGGATCCGAGTCTTGAAGAATCCGCTCATCTGCTGGCGTAAGGGGAACAGGATCTATGATTTCCCGCCTTTTAACGAAGTCTTTTTCGGAAACATAGCGACGCCCCACCGCCCATAAGTCCGTCGTGGCCAATAACCCTACTCCACCATACAGTAACGCAGCTTTAATGCGTCCTTTTTCCCACAACCACAATATGGCAGCTCCCACTACGACAAATAGCAAACTCCGAATCGCATCGGAGCGCATCATTGCAGCACGGTCTTTGGGAAGAAGATCCCGTAGCCATTCTGGATAGCCCGCATCCGCAGGAGAACGAAAGTCATAAAGAGACGGAAGTAGCACAACGACAAGCAGCAATAAGCCACCCACTACCCCCAGTGCATATCTCATTGACCGACGAAAACGCACCCGATCAACCCCATCTCGTACCATGCGATCGACGATAAGCACCCCCCACATCGGCATCAGCAACGACACCAGCCACAAAATCATACTGGGCACACGAAATTTATTGTAAAAGGGAAGGTATTCAAAAAGCAAAGTATTGACCATCGGGAAATGACGACCCCATGCCATAACAATACTCACTACTACCGAAATCAACACCCACCACTTAAGCGGGTCCTGACTATAAAACAACGCAAACACAAACAGGAATACGATCATGGCTCCTACGTAAATCGGGCCTTCAGTAAAGGGTTGGGCTCCCCAATAAGTCGGCATCGCTTGCAGGGTCTTTAACAATTCAGCACGGGAAACTTTTCCCCTCAAAAATGAAGCAATGGCACCGTCCTCCGGCACCTCTCCAGCCGATCCGCCCCCTTTGAAGTTCGGCACCAAAAGGGTAAGGGTCTCATCAATGCCATAGCTCCACCGAAATGCATAATCGATCGAAAGGCCCGAAGCCCGAACTGCCCCCTCCTTCCGTACATGACGTTTAAGCTCAGAACCACCTCGCATCGTGTCTTTGGAATATTGATGCACGGTAAGCAGGTTGGTCGCATTCACACCCACACCGGCAACAACCGCCACCACCCACAAGGCCAAACGTTGTCCATACAATTTCCACCAACGCTTGCGGTAAGCCTGCCAGCCCTCCCACAGCAAATAAATCCCCAGCATTAAGAAAAGGTAATATGTAATCTGCATATGATTCGCCATAACCTCCCACCCAACTGCCACACCCAATAGCCCCGCCCACAACCACATATTCCCCCCCCGCCGAAACAGCGCATACGTAAAACCCACCACCAACGGTGACCACAAAATGGCCCATGCTTTGGTCATATGACCCGCCTTCAAAATGATCACATTGTTGGATGTGAAACCAAAAGCCAATGCTGCAATAACCGCTGCAGGGAGGGAAGCCCCCAACAACAACATCATTACATAGAAAGTAAGCATCATTCCAAAGGTCTCCACCACAAACGACGGCATCCAGGTAAGGGGTTTCCATCCCAAAGCCTGAAGTATCTTCATCTCTCCCCCCGAATGATAATTGGTGATCAAATAGACGGGCATCCCACTAAAAATACGCGGATGCCACAAGGTCGGACGAGATGCGGTATCGTTGTAGTTATGAATAAACGTCGAAAGGGCTATATAACTAATGCGGTCTGCCGACCGTATCTCTTTGCCTTGCCAAGAAGGATAGTAAAACAGAGACGCAGCTAAAAAGAATATAGCAATTGCCCCTACATGCGGTAATGCTTTCCGAAAAACATGTTTCATGTCACTGTCGGCTTGCTATGCTGCAAATATTGGAATAATGGGATAAGCTACCCCAGCAATGCGTGCACACTCCCCTATTGATCCAAAATCCTCCACCACCTAGCAGCTGCCAATGCCTGTTCCCACAGCATCCGACTGCCATTCATCACAGCAGCTCCCACCGCCAGCCCCATCTTTAGAAAAGGCGTGAGTGCAGGAGCATACACCAGGTCAAAACAATAATGGGTGGGTAATAACCCATTAAGAGGAATCCGAAGGGGAGAATGGCCAATCATACCGGCCGGCGTCGCATTGATCAAACACCCGAATGGGTGCAATCGACGGGGGGCACACATCAGATCACCATAAGTCCATCTCCCTTTCGAGGGATTACGCGATATCAACACATACGGAATCCCCTGCTTACGCAAGACATACTGAACCGCCCTCGATGCCCCACCCGTCCCAAAGACCAACGCCTTTCGTCCCTTCACCCAGCCCCACCATCGACCAACACTCCGTTCAAAACCCATTGCATCGGTATTATGCCCCCATACCTCCCCATCACACTTACAAATTGCATTCACAGCCCCAATGGCCTGTGCCTCTGGCGTAAGAGCATCAAGATACGATATGATACGCTCTTTGTAGGGAATCGTCACATTCAAGGCATACCACGTCGGATCCCTTCGAAAACGCAGCATGAAATCCTGGAGACCAGCCGGCGGTATGGAATACTTTTCATATTGTAACCGGTCATCAGCCTTTGCCTGCCGAAGAATATGCCGCCACAAATGCGGCGAGGCCGCATGCTGAAGCGGCCAGCCAATCACACCCAACCGAAGTATGCCCATCCCTTACACCGAAGTATCCACCAACACGTGCCGATACTTTTCCCGAATGTATTGAAGGTAATAATCGAGTGAAAGGTCCGCACCAGTAATTCGTTGGCACAAAGTAGCTGAAGGATATAAATAACCGTACTGGTGAATGTTGGTTTTCAACCATTCCAAAATCGGCGCAAAATGACGCTGGCGAATTAAGTGAGGCACATCCAACTCTTTTTTCATCGAATAATAAAACTGAGCAGCATAAAAGGCTCCCAATGAGTAAGTCGGGAAATACCCCAACGTCCCATGCGCCCAATGAACGTCTTGAAGGACCCCTTGGGCATCATCATCGATTTCAAGCCCCAAGTATTGCGCATAACGTGCATTCCACGCCTCGGGAAGATCCTTGACAGCCAACGACCCCTCAATCAATTGCTTCTCCAGCTCGTAACGCACCAGAATATGAAAATGATAGGTAACCTCATCAGCTTCAATGCGAATCGGATGCATGTGCACCCGATTCACCCGCATAAAAATATCCATTGGCGACAGTGCCTTCAACTCAGGAAAGAAATCCACCAAATCGTCGAAATACGCTTCCAAGAAAGACATCGACTTGCCAACGTATTTTTCCCAAAACAACGATTGCGACTCATGAATCGACAATGAAGCCGCATAAGATGAAGGAAGCCCATACTCCGGATCTTGGAGCAAATGGTATTCATACCATGCATGCCCCATTTCATGCATAATACTAAACAAGGACGTGGTAAAGTTCGTCAGGTCAATTTTGGTAGTAATGCGAATATCGCCCGGACCAATATTGGTACAAAACGGATGGGGCGAAACATCAATGCGCAGCACGTCCGGCGAAAAACCCACCTCACGGACTACCTTCCATCCCAACGCTAATTGTCGTTCTTTTGGAAAGGTCATCCCATCTGGCCACGAAAGGGGTTCCCGGAAAATTTCAATCAGCGCTTGCATCAATGGGGTGAGCTTTTCCTTCACCTCCTCAAAAATCCTATCTAAAAAGTCAATGCGGACACGTCGATCAAAAAGATCTACCAAAGCTTCGTAAGGATGGTGATCATAACCTAAATAGTCACTTTTCCGACGATTTTTCTCTACGATCTTTTCCAGGTACGGCTGAAAAATAGAAAAGTCTGATGACTGACGAGCCTGTCGCCAAGCACTGAACGACTCAGCAACCAACTGCTCCATCTCTTCCACAAATTCACTCGGCAACTTCCGGGACTTTTCAATCTCTTCTTGGAGAACCTCCAACTGGAGGCGTTGACGGTCCGAAAGATCCTCACTCCACGCATTCTCAATCAGCTCAGACAGCTTGGGAGCAACCTCTCGTTGGTGGATCAATCGGGCCAATAAGGAACTTTGCACTGAACGCGTTGCAGACCCCGCCGACGGCATCATCACCTCCATATCCCATCCCAATAAAGCTGAGGTTTCAATCAACGCAAAAGTCTCACGGCGATATTCCCGTACTTTGGCATAATAGGACATTTCCAACCATTAGTTTTGGCACAGCAAAACTAAGCCATCCCAACGTGCCATCTTTACATACTCGAAGGTTAATAACCATCGTGGGAAGCCTACTGGTCATTACCTTGGCAGGCTATTTGCTATTAATGTGGTATGTAACCCCACAGCCCCCCGCTGAATCCCTGATCCCGAATGCAGCGATCTGGGCGCAACGAAGTACCCCTACAACGCCACCTTTGAGCCTACCCTCCCCGATCGAGAACGCACTCGGAATTCAACCCCCAGCTTTCGATTCGCTGATAACGGAATTGCTTCCCACACAAGCCGACATCTATCGCATACTTTATTATGCAGGTGGCAATACTTGGCACCACCTTCGAATCGCATCAAAAGCACCTACCGCATCGAAAATATTAAAACACCTCCGAACACACCTGAACAACTGGCAAGAACGTACCTATACCTACAAAGGAACCACCATCCACATTTTCCGTAAAGCAAACCAGAGGATAGCACTTGCCCGCATCCATCGGTATCTCCTATGGAGCGATGCAGGGCAGATCATCGAGTTGGCACTTCGTGCCAGTACCAACCCCATGCACCGCGCCCCCATCCCACCACTTGCTACCGGCCAAGTGTGGATTCATTGGAAGCGTAGCTGGTACCTGTTTCGCCAACTATGGAGCAACCTTGATCCAATTTGGAAAACCTCACCAATAATAGACGGCATCTATCGACTCCAATCGCATAACCAACGATGGGAGGCCT
>CAYVLB010000054.1:0-12284 GCA_964452325.1 uncultured Sphingobacteriales bacterium
GACCGCTATCGGGGTTTGAGAAAGTACTTGGTGGACCCACACGTTGGCAGGAGAATCGGAAGGTCGTAGGGGGATTGCATAGGCAGGAAAGGGCCATCGTAGGGAATCGACATCAGCCAGCGTGTGCTGGAAATCGGAAATAATAAACACCCGCGATGGCGATATCCCGTACAGATTGTTGTGCAAGCGTTGCATAATCTGCGAGAGGGAGCGTTGGATGGTAGAAGGCTTGATGTATTGAATGCGATGACGTGCTTCGGAAAGGGAATAGAATAATTCTTCGGCAGCGGTGAAATCATGGGTCAGGACCTGAACACGGGTGTCAGATGGCAAGGTAGACAGTAGGTGAAGGGCTTGTTGGCGTGCTTCTTCGAAAAGGTCAAGGGGGACGGCATTGTAGGTCATTGACCACGAGTTGTCTAAGAAAATACTGATGTATCTTTCTTGGATGGAGACCATTCCTCGCTTTGTTCTGAGCGGTTGAGCCAGTGCCATCACGAACAGTGCCACTGCCCCCGACCGTAATGCCAGTGCTAGCCAATGGCGCAGGCGTCGAAGTCGCTGAGTACGTTGTCGAATTTCGCGGAGGATGGCAACGTTGGGAAACGGAACTTTCCGAAAGCGCCGAAAAAAGAAAAGATGAATCAGAAGAGGGACAACCACCAACAAAAGCCCCCACAACAAGTCAGGATGCTTCCAGCTCATCCGCCGACTTCCGATAGGAACCGTTCGGCGTCCAAGGCTGCCATGCAGCCGGTACCGGCTGCGGTCACTGCTTGGCGGTACACCTTATCCTGTACATCACCGGCAGCAAACACTCCGTGAACGTTGGTATGGGTCGACTCTGGATGTGTCAGAATATAGCCTTGTTCGTCCATTTCTAGTTGGCCCTTGAAAATATCAGTATTGGGTTTGTGACCAATTGCCACAAAAAAACCTTGAATGGGAAGGGTACGTTTTGCACCGGTCTTGTTGTTGATAATCACAACGCCTTCCACTTCGTTTTCCCCAACCAGGTCAATGGCTTCATGATTGAATAGAACTTCAATGTTGGAGGCATTGAAAATGCGCTTTTGCATGATCTTCGATGCCCGAAACACATCCCGTCGCACCAGCATGTAGACTTTTTTGGCTAACTTTGACAAGTAAAGCGCCTCTTCCGCAGCGGTATCACCACCACCGACTACGGCCACCTCTTGCCCCCGATAAAAGAATCCGTCACAAACGGCACACGCTGAGACGCCCCGACCGTATAGCTGTTGTTCTTTTTCCAGCCCAAGCCATTTGGCAGAAGCACCGGTGGCAATAATGACAGCCTCTGCTTCCCAGACGCTTCCGTCGTCTGCTTCAATACGGAAAGGACGGCGAGAAAAATCAACCTGGGTGACACTCGAATAGTGGACTTTTGTCCCGAAACGCTCCGCTTGCTTACGAAATAGCTCCATCAGTTCAGGACCCAATACCCCTTCAGGAAACCCAGGATAGTTTTCTACGTCAGAGGTGATCATTAGTTGTCCACCCGGTTGTGGACCTGCATACATAACAGGTTGAAGGTCTGCACGGGCAGCATATATGGCAGCAGTGTAGCCTGCCGGCCCAGCTCCGATGATGAAGACTTTTGCTTTTTGGATATCAGCCATGACAGTTAAGCGTTCTTGAATTTTTAAGGGAGTGCAAAGGTACCACTACATCGGGTTAAACGATTTAGCGCAGTGAGATGGCGTGACAGGGCAACAGAATACGACCGACAAAGTGCCTTTGTAACCTCTATGCAATGGCATTCAAGATTAGGTGCATTTATTTTGCCCACTGGAGACCAGATCATCACACATGGAACGCAAATTCGCCGTGATAGGGCTAGGGCGTTTCGGAATGCGAATTGCCCTTAGCTTGGTAGAAGCAGGAGCAGAGGTGTTAGTCATCGATCGGGATATCCGAAAAGTAGAAGCAGTTGCTGAGAATGTCATGTTTGCAGTAGCTCTTGATGCCACTGACAAGAAAGCCCTTGAAGTGCATAACATCGACCAAATGGATGCAGTGGTTGTTTCGATCGGTGAAAACTTTGAAGCACTCCTTATTACCGCAGTTAACTGCAAAGAGCTGGGAGTGGAAAAGGTCATTACCCGATATTCGACAGAAACCCAGCGGCGAATTCTCCAAAAACTGGGTTTCAAGGAGATATTCTCCCCCGAAGATGAAGTCGGACGTTTAGTGGCGAAACGACTGATTCATCCAGACATCGAGACTTTTGTGGAACTTCCCGATGATCACGAGATCGTCGAAATGCAAGTGCCTTCTCTGTTGGTAGGCAAGTCGTTGTGGGATATTGATTTGCGAAAACGATATAACATCAACTTGATTACCATCCGTCGGGGAGGCGCTGCGGAAGGAGAGTCACACGTGGTAGGTGTACCTGGCCCGGATACGGTATTTCTGCAGGGGGATGAACTCATTCTTATGGGGAAACGACAGGATCTCCAACGCTTCTTAGAAGAAAACCGATAAGGTCAGATGCGAAAGAGAACAAGTCATTACCTTTGTATAACCATCAAATTGGCCGGCCATCGCAGCAGCTTACTTCGTTAGTGACTTTCATTTGGGTGTCTCGACCGGTCATTCATCCCATGCCCGAGAACGGTTTTTTAGGCAGTGGTTGGCTTGGGCACGAGAGGACATGGAAGAATTGTTTATACTAGGGGACCTCTTCGAATTTTTCTTCGAATATCGGCATGCAGTTCCCAAAGGATGTGTCCGAACCTTGGGTGCCTTGGCTGAGGTGGCGGATGCTGGCATATCCATTCACTATTTTGTGGGAAATCACGACTTGTGGGTACGGCAATATTTAACAGATGAAGTGGGCATGCACGTCTACACTCAGCCCCTCTTTATGGAGCGGTTTGGCCATCGGTTTTTCATAGCCCATGGTGATGGTTTGAGCCCGTACGATACAAAGTACCGCCTTCTTAAACGTCTTTTTACTAACCCAGTGGCTCAGTGGGCTTTCCGATGGCTTCATCCAGATCTTGGCATTCCTTTGGCCCAATGGTTTTCTCAGCGTAGCCGACATGCCCAACAGTATTCACCTCATTTTGATTTTGACCCTCAATCAGATGGCTTGGTGATTTTTGCCCGGAAATGGGCTCAACAACATCCTGACCTACGTTTCATTATTATGGGACATCGCCACCTGGCTATGCGTGTGAAGTTGTCAACACAATGCCAATACATCAATATTGGTGAGTGGATGAGAGCCTTTACTTTTGGAAGAATGAACGCGCAAGGTATGCAGGTGGGGCAATGGTTGCCCGAAACACGTCAGGTGCGCTGGCTACAGCCCGGCGAAGTAATGGGAGGCAGATGAAGGCTGGATTGCTAATAACATGGATGCTGCCATGGATATGGCAGCAGCTGATGAGGTGGGAGGTACCTGCAGTATTGGTGCGCTTTCATCCCGAGACAGCCTATGCATACGTGTTGGGCCCAGATGGATATGGCAAGGTGCTGGACCCCAAGGGGCAGATAATAGCTCAGAACCAGTGGATCTGGCAGGGGGTTATTAAGGATATTGATATGTTGAAAGGGGGAAATGTGCTAATCACTTTTGAAGGATATACGGCTTCGATCGTTACGGGCCCATTCTTGGGCATGTTACAGACTATTGAATGGGCAGAAATGACCATTTGGGACGTACAGTCTGTATGTGCCTCACAATATGGGTGGCTGTGGATATATGATGCTGTTGATGGCCGCCTCAAACGCCTGGACGAGCACTTGCAAGTCGAATTTGAAAGTGCCCCCCTGACCACCTACCAGATCGACATTGCCCCACCCATTTTTATGCGCGAACATCAGGGACGCCTATATACTGCAGTGCCTGGAGCTGGTGTGTGGGTGTGGGATATTTATGGTAATTACCTTTATCGGATTGCTGTTGATGTCGAAGAAGAATTCTGGGTAGTAGATTCGAAACTATATTTCCTGCAAGACGGCCGCATTTATGAAGTGAATCTGTCGGGAGGGCTTCCCCAACCGGTAGAACTACACGGGCTTAATACCACCACCTGGCCCGTTCGGTCGATTACCGTTCATGACCACCATATCTGGACGGCTACCGATCGGGAAGTTGTTGTGTGGGAACGTAAATGAGGGAGTGAGACACCATCAGGGGGAAGTTCTGTGAAATCACCTGGCCAAACCGTTATCTTTGCATTTGGGTAAGTAGCCCTGAATAGTTAGGTAAATGACGTGTTAATTTTTTGTTGGGCATGATAGAGAAGTTGTTGACAAAACTGGATGATATCGAGCATAAATGGCAAGAGATTGGGGAGCAACTTATGCAACCCGAGATTTTGCAAGACATTAAGAAGTATACGCGCCTCCATAAACAATATCGCGGATTGGAAGAAATTGTAACGACCTATCGGCAATATAGGGAGGTGGTCGGTAATATGGAAACGAACCGGGCAATTCTCAAAGAAGAATCCGATCCCGAGCTGAAAGAGATGGCGTCTGAAGAACTCGATGAATTACAGCGTCGAAAAGCAGAGTTGGAAGAACAACTCAAGCGCTTATTGGTTCCCCAAGACCCCCTCGATGCAAAAAACGCCATCGTAGAAATCCGCGCAGGGACCGGTGGGGATGAAGCCAGTTTGTTTGCTGGCGACCTGTTTCGAATGTACCAGCGGTTCTGTGAGAAAAATAACCTTAAAGTGGAGGTGATCGAATATCACGAAGGCACTACCGGAGGGTTTAAGCTTATGGTGTTTAATGTGATCGGTCCAGGAGCATATGGCCTGCTTAAATATGAGGGGGGCGTCCATCGGGTGCAGCGGGTCCCTCAAACCGAGTCGCAGGGGCGTATTCATACATCAGCAGCCAGTGTGGTGGTGATGCCTGAAATAGAAGGTGTGGAAGTGGAGATCAAAGATTCCGATATCAAAAAAGAGATATTTTGTGCCTCGGGGCCCGGTGGTCAATCCGTCAACACCACTTATTCGGCAGTACGCCTGACCCATATTCCCACAGGGGTGGTGGCCAGCTGCCAAGATGAAAAGTCGCAAATTAAGAACCTCGAGAAGGCGATGAAGGTGCTCAAAGCACGCGTCTACGAAATCGAGCGTCGCAAGCAACAGGAAGCAGTGGCTTCCACTCGGAAGGAAACCATCAAAGGCGGGGATCGGTCGGTCAAGATTCGAACCTATAATTTTCCCCAAGGCCGCGTCACCGATCATCGCATAGGGCTGACCCTCTACAATTTGGAAGATGTGCTCAACGGAAATCTGATGCCATTGATCGAACCATTGCGTGTGGCCGAGAACGCCGAGAAGCTGAAAACCCTCGAGGCTTGATGCAATTAGTCGACTATCCACCCTTGCTGGAAACCCACTTTCAATTGCCTGGGATACGCCGGAAATATCGTGGCAAGGTACGGGATGTTTACCAACTGAGTAATGGATACATCGTATTGGTTGCTACGGATCGTATCTCTGCATTTGATACACCGCTGAGTCATCCTGTGCCTTACAAGGGAGAGATTTTGAATGGGATAGCCGCTTACTTTTTGAATAAAGCACGTGATGTGGTGCTTACATGGTGGGAAGGATCGCCCGACCCTACAACATCGGTCGGACGTTATTATTCACCCCTTCCAATAGAGTTTATCGTGCGGGGATATTTATGTGGTCATGCCCTGCGGCAATATATCGAAGGGCATCGGGTCCTTTCAGGACAACCCTTGCCCGAAGGCCTCATGCCGTATCAACAACTTCCAAGACCGATTTTGACCCCCACCATTAAATCTTTCCAGGGCCATGATGAAGATATCACACCCGAAGAAATTATTCGACAAGGAATTGTCGATGAAACAACATGGCAACGCCTTCATGATACGGCCATTCGCCTATTCGAGCAAGGGACGCAATATGCTGCCGATCGAGGGCTTATCTTGGCAGATACCAAATATGAATTTGCTGTGGACAACGGACGAGTGATCTTAATTGATGAAGTGCATACGCCCGACTCATCCCGCTACTTCTATGCAGATGATTATCGGCAGGCCATGCAAGAGGGACGGCCTCCCCAGCAGCTTAGTAAAGAGTTTATTCGACAGTGGTTGCTTCGACAAGGAATTGTCGATCCCAGACGCCGGTATGATGTAATACCGATTCCATTGTCAGCAGTCCATGAGCTATTGAAGCGTTATGTCACTGTATACGAACATCTGTTGGGTAAGCCCTTTCATTTTTCTGATCGGACAAACCTCCATCATCGCATCGAATGTAATATTCGCAAATACCTTCAAACTGTGGACGGATGACATTGTCGATGACCGGATTTGGCATCGCCCATATTGAGGACTCCTGCATGATGGTCAATGTGGAAGTACGAAGCGTCAACCATCGAAACCTTGCCCTCCGGTTGCAAATCCCTCCTCGATATGCGGCCTTCGAGGTTGAACTACAACGCTACTTGACTCAACGACTAATCCGGGGTCAGGTATCCTTTGGCCTTTCCGTAACGTTCAAAGATGTTGAAAACGTCCGTCGGCGGTTTAACGTCGAGCTTCTTCAGGCCTATCTTCACGAACTTCGCCCCCTGTTACAACTTCAAGAGTATGCGGATGTATGGAAAGGTGTCGGATCGGTATTGCTGCGTTTTCCCGAAGCTACTATGCCATCATCGCCAGATGAGTCCGCCATTCGAAATGAATGGAATATCATCTTTCCGGTAATTGAACGAGCATTGGATGAACTTGAACATTTCCGCCGTATAGAAGGGCAACGCTTGGCCCAACACATTCTTCAATTGTTAGGGGCGATTAAGGAGGCCCTGGCATATGTGGAACATACCCAAGATCAGCGGCTGGAACGTATCCGACAGACTACCTTAAAACGCATCCAAGACCTCCAATCTGATGAACATTTTCAGCGAGAGTCCCTCGAACGAGAGGTACTTTCGCTGCTTGAGCGCCTGGATATTTCCGAGGAAATCGCCCGCCTCACAAGCCACATTCAGCTTTTTGAAAATACCCTTCCCGTACCCGCCAAAGGAAAAAAGTTAGGATTCATTGCCCAAGAAATGGGACGTGAAATCAACACCATTGCTGCCAAGTCCAGAGATTTTGCTATTCAAGAGCAAACGATCATTATGAAAGACCACCTTGAGCAAATCAAAGAACAATTAGCCAATGTCCTCTGAACAATACCGCAATAAGCTCGTCATTTTTGTGGGACCTTCGGGAAGCGGTAAAACCACCATAGCCCGTGCAGTGATGCAACGCCTTCCACAGCTGGCCTTTTCGGTTTCTGCCACCACACGCTCTCCCCGAGCTACCGAGCGTGAAGGTCGGGACTATTATTTTATAGACGTAGAAACTTTCCGGCAATGGATTGCAGAAGGACGCCTTTTGGAATACGAAGAAGTCTATCCCGGCTTGTTTTATGGGACACCACGTGCTGAACTCGAACGGATATGGCAGGCAGGACGGGTGCCAGTGTTGGACATTGATATCAATGGTGCCCAAAAGTCAAACAACTTTTCCCAGACAGCTTTATCATTTACATTCATCCGGGTTCGGAAAAAAATCTTGGACAGCGCCTTCGGCAACGCCATACCGAAACTCCAGCTACCCTTGAAGATCGCCTCCAGCGTGCTCATTACGAAATGTCTCAAGCCGCGCGGATAGCAGATGTTACTATCTACAATGAAATCCTTGCACAGTCCGTGGATGTTGCTGAAAAAGCTTTGCGTCGCTACTTGCAACTCCTCGACCCCCTTCGGGTAGGCCTATTCCCCGGCACGTTTAATCCCATTCATCATGGCCACCTTTTTGTGGCAGAATACTTGGTCTCCTACACCGACCTTTCAAAAGTATGGTTTGTCCTTACCCCTCAAAATCCATTTAAGAATCCACGCGACTTGGCAGATGAGTACGCCCGAAAGGAACTTATCGAAATAGCCATCCAAGACAATCCTGCCTTTGACCTCAGTGATATTGAATTTCGGTTGCCGCGTCCCAACTACACCATTCAAACCCTTTTACACCTTTCTGAACGGTTCCCCAACTACCAATTTACACTGATAATGGGGAGTGATGCCTACCAAACCTTTCCCAAGTGGCGCCATGCCGAACTCATTTGTCGTAGCTATCGCATCTTCGTTTACGAACGTCCACACCACGAAATCGATCCCATCCCCCAGCACCCCAATGTCCATTACTTCCAGCAAGTCCCCCAGCTGTTGATCGCTGCTTCCTTTATTCGTAAAGCCCTCCGACAAGGACATTCTATCCGTTATTTGGTACCGGAATCGGTGCGCAAATACCTAGAAAAGTGGGGTATTTATCGAACGGTTTCATCTACAGAATCGAAAAACTAACTACACCCTATGAAAACAATCTGGATTTTCATGGCCGATCGCATCCTTGATGAAGTCATGGCCCAACAAATACAGGCGGAAATTGAGCAGTTTCTAGCCAATTGGCAGGACCATGGGAAACCAATTCGGTCATCGCTATACCGGGTCCACAATGCATATTTTATCATTCAAGCCCATGAAGAACGTGTGGATGGATGCCCGATCGACGAATTGTACGCATTCTTCAAATCGTTGGGAATACGCTATGGCATCGACTTTCTTGATCGCTTTCGCGTCGGCTACTTAGACGCTGATGGCCGCCTTCACATTACCGCGCTTCATCAGCTTCCGCAGCTGTATCGAGAAGGACAAATCTCTGACGAGACCTTGTTTTATAACCACGTGGCCAATACTCCGGAGGACTTGGAGCAATGGCTACAACCCCTTGCAAAGAGTTGGATTCGCCGTTTTGTACACACATGATTTTGAGCACTTCAATGCTTAGAGAGGTCCCGAAGTGGCGAAAAGCCATTGGCGCATGTCCTTTCCTTTTGCAATAGTGCCCCACAAATCCCGTGATCCCAATCATTGAGTAGCCTGTAAACCCAGGCTTTCATAACCAATGCAACCGTTGGGAGGGCTATATCCTGAGTTGTAAAGTCACTGCTGTTCATGACATCTTCGGCAAATGGTAAAGACAACAACAGATCGAAGGTAACGGCAGAGTGGCAGCGTACAACATTCGGGGAGGTGAAATAGTTACCTTTGCAGCCTTTTTAGTAAGTATTTATAAGCAGTCAAAAATGATGCGGCGAAACGAGTGGCAGGAATATGCTATCCCCTTTTTGAGCATGAAAGTGGGAAGATATACCTACCATTTTGAAGCGGACGATGCATTCTTTGCCCAGCGTCCGGAGTCGCTGATTAAGTCTGGCCACTTGAATATCGATGTGATATTTGATAAGCGGGATGATTTTCATTTCGAACTCCACTTTCAATTGAAGGGCAGCTACCACATAACTTGCGATCGATGCCTTAACGAGTTTGACTTACCGGTGGAAGGAACCTTTTTGCTCACGGTGGAGCGAAAAGATCATGCTGAATCAGATGATGATGACCTTATGTATCTTCCGTTATACCAACATCAAGTGCCTATCGGAGAACATATTTATCAATATGCCCACGTGATGCTACCGTTTCGGAAGGTATGCGCAATGGGAGGTGCGCAATGCGACCCCGACATGGAAAAATTGATTGCTTCATACGGACGAAAGACCCACGAAAGCAAATCATAATACATTATGGCACATCCGAAACGAAAGACTTCCAAAGCAAGAAAGCGAAAACGACGGACGCATTATAAGACCACAGCGCCCACCTATGCAGTGTGTAGCCATTGCGGCGAGCCGCATTTGTGGCATCGTGTGTGCCCAAACTGTGGATATTATCGGGGCAAACCAGCAATCGAAGTTGCGGAAGAAGCTGCTGAATGAGTTGGCGATTAGGGATTGACATGATGGGGGGGGACCAGGCTCCTCAAGTTACCATCCAAGGGATTGCCCCCGCACTTGACTACCTTCCCGAGGATGTTCAGTTATACCTTTTCGGTAATGAAGAAGCGATTCGCCCGGTGTCGGAGCAATACCCCCCTGGACGAATTGTGACGATCCCTACCTCTCAGGTGGTCGCAATGGATGACTCACCTACCCGGGCGTTTCGTCTCAAGCCCCACTCGTCAATGGCAGTAGGACTGCAATACTTGAAGGAAGGGCGGATTGATGCCTTTGCTAGTGCAGGTAATACAGGGGCTATGTTGGTCGGAGCCCTTTTCTTTATCGGCACGATCAAAGGGGTCATGCGTCCTGCCATTCCAGTGTTTGTCCCACACGATGACGGTTCATTGGGAGTTATGCTGGATGTGGGGGCCAATGCAGATTGCCGGCCCGAGTTCTTGCTACAATTCGCAGCTATGGGACAGGCTTTCACACATGATATCCTGCACATCCAATCTCCGAAGACATTTCTGCTCAATATGGGGGGGGAGGCAGGCAAAGGGAATCAGCTGGCCCGACAAACCCATGACTTGATGAAAAAATATGCATCACTCAATTTTGGGGGCAATGTGGAAGGATATTCCATTTTTGCCCCAGGTCATGATGTCATTATTACCGACGGGTTTACCGGTAATATTGTGTTAAAACTATGTGAAGGGCTGGCATCCCGAGCCCGTGCGGGGGGAGCCAATGGCGATTTTTTCAACAAAATTGATCCCGAATTTTATGGGGGGATGCCTATTTTGGGCGTCAAAAAACCGGTCATCATTGGCCACGGAAGCTCTTCGCCGGAAGCCATTGCCCAAATGATGAAAATGACTTATAAGGTAGCCTCATCGCATATGGTTGACCATATCGGGCCCACCATTCGTCGTTTCATATTGAACGTTCAATGACCCAGTCCAAGCAAATTCGGGCAGCCATCACGGGCGTGGGAGCGTGGGTACCTCCCGATCGACTAACCAATGCTGACCTCGAGCAAATGGTTGATACTTCCGATGAGTGGATTACTACCCGAACCGGCATCAAAGAACGTCGAATCCTAAAAGGGGAAGGACGGGGGATCTCGGCCATGGCAGTTCCGGCAGTACAAGTCCTTCTCGAAAAAACAGGCGTGGATCCCAGGACAATTGACTTGGTCATATGTGCCACCGTAACGCCAGATATGATTTTCCCCGCCACGGCCAACATCATTGCCCATGAAACCGGCATGGTGAATGCCTTTGGATTTGATGTCGAGGCAGCATGCTCTTCTTTTTTATACTCCCTGACCATTGCACGGGCCTACATCGAAGCCGGACATCTGAAAAAAATTGTGGTAGTGGGTGCCGATAAAATGTCAGCAATTACCAATTATGAAGACCGTACAACCTGTATACTTTTTGGGGACGCTGCCGGAGCAGTACTAATAGAGCCTCGAAATGACGGTACGGGGATTATCGATGCCATTACTCGGTCCGATGGAGTGGGGATTCCATACCTTTATCAGAAAGCAGGAGGGTCGAAATATCCGCCAACCCTCGAGACGGTTCGCAACCGCGAACACTTTCTTCATCAAGAGGGCCGTCCTGTCTTCAAATTTGCCGTGACCAAAATGGCCGATGCTGTAGTAGAAATTATGAAACGCAACAGCCTCACATCTGAAGATATTGCCTATTTGGTGCCGCATCAAGCCAATTTACGAATCATTGAAGCCACGGCCAAACGGATGGGTATTCCCCGCGATCGGGCCATGATCAATATCCAACGATATGGCAACACCACCAATGCCACTATCCCGCTTGCCCTCTATGAATGGGAACATCGGCTTCGGAAAGGAGATAACCTGATCCTCGCCACCTTTGGGGGAGGATTTACGTGGGGGAGTATCTACCTAAAATGGTCGTATGATGGTGAGCACGTTCCCACGCCATCGATTGAAACGAATGTGTCGGGCCTTAAAGTCGAATAAGCATGGCAACTACATCAGAAATTCGCAACGGCTTGGTCATTAAACATAATAATGACCTATGGCAGGTGATTCAGTTCCAGCACGTAAAACCCGGTAAAGGGCAAGCATTTGTTCGAACGCGCCTTAAAAGCCTAACAACCGGTAAAGTCGTTGAACAGACATTCCCCGCAGGGAGCCGAATTCATCCGGTGCGGGTTGAACGTCGTCCCTATCAGTTTCTATACAAAGACGGGGATACGTATCACCTAATGAACTTAGAAGACTTTGACCAGATTGCAGTCCCAGAGGAGATTATTGAGAACCCACAATTCTTGAAGGAAGAAGAAGTGGTCACTGTCCATTTTTACGTGGACGAAGATCGGCCCATCAAGGTGGAATTGCCGGTGGCCATCGAACTGGAAGTTACGTATGCTGAACCAGGTGTT
>CAYVLB010000055.1:0-11942 GCA_964452325.1 uncultured Sphingobacteriales bacterium
ACATGGTGTCACGGTATGTCTTTGGTAGCATTAAGGGAGTGGATTCATTTGGGGGTCAGGGAAATGCGGGACAAACGGTCATTACTACTTTTCTGCTCGACTCAATCCCTGGCGAGTGGCGCTACGACAAGCTGGGCGTGGCCGTGGCCATCTTATCGCATAATGGCAAGGTGGTCAATGCAAACAAGGCCAACGTTCAAATGACGCCAGCAGGTATCACACCCCCTTCTGGTAGCATCCACCGGGCAAGCATAACACCCAATCCTACGGGCGTAGGGAATACTGCCTATGCAAACATTGCCCTATCTGATCGTCGCACCCTTACCATCACCATTTACGATGTCAGTGGAAAGGCTCATCATGTCCAACATCTCGCTCCCGCATCCGGAGAGGTGCACGTACCCTTGCCATCAGACTTCCATGCTGGCACCTATATTGTAGCAATTACCACCGGACGCGGTGAACGCCTTATAATCCCATGGCGAATACTATAGTCAAACCTACCATGGGCACCGTTGGTAAGCAAGCGGTGCCCATTTTCTCCATAGTCTAACTGTCTGCGGGGGAGGGGCAGTGGCATAAGCCCAATGCTTCCAGTTGGTCCTTGGTGATCTCGGAAGGGGCTCCCAACATCAGATCTTGTCCTGAATTGTTTTTAGGGAAAGCAATTACATTGCGAATTGATGATTCCCCCATCATTAATGCCATTAGGCGATCAAATCCAAAGGCAATTCCGCCATGAGGTGGGGCGCCATATTCCAATGCGTCTAATAAGAAGCGAAACTTTTCAAGATACTCTTCACGGGGGATGCCCAGGGCTTCGAAAACTTTTTCTTGGAGATCTCGACGGTGTATTCGAATCGATCCACTGGCCAATTCATGGCCATTCAACACAAAGTCATAGCACTGGGCATGCACCATTCCCAAATCATCATCTAGGGTAAAGTCTCCACCATGCGGCATGACAAAAGGATGATGGCTATAGGTATAACATCCCTTTTCCTCATCCCATTCGAACAACGGGAAATCCGTCACCCACAAGGCTGAAAAATCCTGCCGGGGTGATCGATTCAGCCAACGAATCAGCGCCAGTCGCACCCTACCCATGGCATGATACACATTAGGTATCGGACCGGTAGTAAAAATGAAAAGCGCATCCGGATGTCCACCCACTTCTTTCATAATCGTTTGGAGGCGCTCTTCCGAGAAAAATTTCTTGACAGATGAACGTATCGTATTATCCCTTCCCCACTTAATCCAAGCACTTCCCCACAACCCCGCCTCCTTAATCAAAGCATCCAGCACATTCAATTGTTTTCGGGTAAGCTGAACTCCACCGTCTACACAGATTCCTACCAGCGCCTCAAGCTTGGAATCAAATGCCTGAGTCGGCGGAAAAACTTTTAGTTCTGGCCATGGCGACAACGTCTGAAGTTCCAGATCAAAACGAGTATCGGGCTTATCAATACCATACCGTCGGATGGCTTCATCATAGGGCATGCGTTGGATTGCACCTAAGTCATATCCCAACAACTCTTCAAAAAGCCGTTGGATCATCCCCGAAAAAATATCATACACATCTTCGGGGTCTACAAACGCCATCTCGCAATCAATTTGGGTAAACTCTGGCTGACGATCAGCTCGAAAATCTTCGTCACGGAAGCAACGGGCAATTTGAAAATACCTATCGTATCCGGCAATCATGAGCAGCTGCTTAAACAGTTGCGGGGACTGAGGCAACGCATAGAATTTACCTTGTTGAAGGCGGGACGGTACTACAAAATCACGAGCACCCTCCGGTGTGGAACGCACCAGAAACGGCGTCTCAATCTCAAGGAAGCCCTGCTCCGACAAATAGCGGCGAACCAATTGAAGCGCTCGATGACGAAAAATGAAATTGCGCTGTAGCACCGGACGTCGGAGATCCAGATATCGATAGCGAAGGCGTTGTTCTTCGCTCCCATCTGTTTCGTCCTCAATGAGGAACGGAGGCAGTTTTGACGGATTGAGTACGGTGAGCTTCTCAACCGTTACTTCAATATCTCCTGTGGCAAGATTGGGATTTTTACTTTCACGCTCGGTTACCACTCCCTCTACCTGAACTACGTATTCCCGTTTTAAGGCAGAAAGCTGAGCAAACATTGCGGCATTCAGATCGGAACGGGCAGTCAGTTGTGTAACACCATAGCGATCACGTAAGGCAACAAATACCATGCCCCCCAAATTTCGCACCCGTTGAACCCACCCCACAAGGCGAACTTTTTGGCCGACATGGTTCAGCCGCAGTTCACCGCAAGTATGTGTCCGATAGCGATTCATATAACAATAGTATGACCTAACAGCCGCAAAAGTAAGACCCTTGGCAGGGCATACCTTATTTACCAGACCCAGATAAGATTTGTTGCAACACCTGTCGCCTCATCAAAGGTGCCAATCGGTACCGGGGATCACGTGTGTCTTCCCACAAGCGCTCTAATAACCGATAAATACGGGTCAAGCCGATCTTATCAACCCATTCAAAAGGGCCTCCGGGGTAATTGGTCCCCAACTTCATTGCCGTATCAATTGCATCGGCAGTGGCAGTGCCTTCCTGTACTGTGTAAAAAGCCTCATTGATGATCATTGCCAACAGACGCGGCATCACCATCCCAACCCGGTCATCTACCCATTGGATATTCCAATCAAACCATTGCTCAAACGGTGGCGCATTTTCGCTACTTAAACGGCTCATTTCCCGCAAACGGCCTTTTTGAAATCCAGGCCACATGTTCATTCCATACAGTTCGAACTTCGGGACATACCCCGCCGTGGCTACCAGCTCCGCAAGACTTCGCAATACGGCATTACCAACGACAATCCCTTCGTAGGTGGAGAGTCCCGACAGCCATCGAGAATCTTCGTCCATTTGCGGAAGTACAAGAAGGTAAGTGTTGTGTAGGTCTACCTTTTCCTCCCATCGGGATTGTAACGAAACGGCAACGGATTGTACATTCCATTCTTGAGGTCTGGGTCGAAAAATTGAGGCAAGCTCAGCAAGCCATTTCGATCCTAAATGAGGCTCAGAATAGACAATCAATATGTGCCGATGCATAAGTTTGCGCCCCTTCTAAACGGTATGCAAACATACGCCTCAGATGAAGAGTCGATCGTGGCGCATATATCTGGAGAATAGGTTGCGTAAATTCCTTCTTTGGCGTTTTCGACACATTCCCACACGTCACTTTGTATGGCTGATGGCCATCGTGGTAGGAATGATCGCCGGAATGGCGGTTGTTACCCTTAAAGGGCTGGTGTGGAGTCTTCACTATGCCCTCGAACACTATGTCAATAGCACTATCCGATCCTATTTTTTCTTTCTATTTCCTATTGTAGGCATCTCACTCGCCTATGCCTATCAACGATGGATGGCAGGTGGACGCCTCCCGCATGGTGTGGTAGAACTACTCTATCGCATCCAACACGATAAAGGACGGATACCATCCCGCAATCTTTACGTGCACATGATAGGGAGTGGACTAACAGTGGGCTTCGGGGGGTCGGTGGGACTGGAAGCTCCGATTGTGGCCACAGGTGGCGCATGGGGGGCCAACTTGGCCCAATTGTTCCGACTGGGTGTTCGCAATCGGGTCTTGCTATTGGCATGTGGAACTGCCGCAGCAGCCTCGGGCATTTTTAATGCACCCATTACAGGGGTACTTTTTACCCTCGAAGTATTGATGATTGCCTTACCTCCATTGGGGCTAGTTCCTTTATTGCTGTCTTCTGTTACCGCCATTTTCACAACCCGCATCTTCCTGGGTGATGTGGTACTGTTTAATTTTTCCCATATTGATCCTGTCCGATTTTCAGATTTACCTCTCTACTTACTGATGGGAGCGGTATCGGGTATCGGAGCGGTTTATTTTAAGCGAACCATCGTTGCCATCGAACAATGGTTCGATCGGCGAAGTATCCGGACACGTCTTGTTCTGGGAGGACTAACCCTGGGGATGTTAATACTACTTTTTCCCCCTCTTTACGGAGAAGGATACCATGCTGTCAAGCACGTATTAGGGATTCATCCTATGCCTTCCTTATCGGGATTTTGGTTGATAAGTGAAAACCGGTGGGCAGTAGCAGGAATGCTCTTTTGGCTGGGTGCAGTGCTGTTGCGCCCAATTAGTGCTGGCATTACCCTGGGAGCAGGGGGCACTGGTGGTATTTTTGCACCCGTTTTATTTAGCGGTGCCATATTGGGTTACGTTACCGCACAGACCATCGAATGGGCAAGTCTGGTCAGCAGCCCCACACCGACCAACAACCTCGCTCTCGTTGGAATGGCTGGAACACTGAGTGCTTTGCTGAATGCTCCCCTCACTGCGATTTTTCTCATTGCCGAGATCACCCGTGGGTACCAACTGCTTTTGCCCCTTATCCTGACCAGTGCCATAGCATATGCCACCTATTCTCTATTCGAGCAAAACTCATTGTATCGTCATATTTTCCTGGAAGAGCTCCGCCGTAAAGGACGCCCCTTAATGGATGCCGAACACCGCATCTTAGCTTCTATCAAAATCGAACCACTTATTGAAAAAGACTTTGTCACGGTTCCCCTTCATGGATATTTAGCTGACCTGGTAAATGCCGTCAAGCAAAGTCATCGTCACACCTTTCCCGTTATCGACGAAAAAGGCCGTCTTCAAGGAGTGGTAGACCTGGATGATATCCGTGAAATCATGTTCAACCCTGAACAATGGGAATCCCTCAAAATCACCGAAATCATGCACCTCCCTCCCGCGATCATTTACAAAGATGACCCCGCCGCACGTGCCATGGAATTGTTCGACCAGACGCGGGCCTGGATCATCCCGGTCATCGATGCGGAAGGCCATTATATCGGTTTTATTTCACGATCCCGCTTTTTCAACGTATTTCGACGCCGCCTTCAGAAACAATAAACCTGCCTCAAGCCAGCCGCCGAAGTACTCGCCGAATCCGATCGAGCGCTTCTTCCAGTTGAGATGCTGAAATAATTAGTGGCGGTGCAAAACGGATGGTTTGGCCATGAGTATCCTTGGCCAATATTCCTTCTCCAAGGAGGGCCTCACAAAATGCACGTCCTAAAATGGGAGCATCGGATGCCAATTCAATGGCATTCAGTAAGCCTTTACCTCGTATATCTCGAACCCAGGAATGGTTCAATGCCTTCAGTTCCGAACGAAAAACATGCCCCATCTGCTGGGCATTTTTTGCCAAATTTTCATCGACAATCACCGAAACAGCAGCTTCTAATACGGCCGAAGCCACCGGATTACCTCCAAACGTAGATCCATGGGATCCCGGTGTGAGCACCCGCATAACCTCATGGTCGGCTAACACAGCCGATACCGGAAGTATTCCTCCCGAAAGCGCTTTACCCAATAACAACACATCCGGCCGAACATCTTCGTGGTCCACAGCCAGCATTCGGCCTGTTCGTCCCAAACCAGTCTGGATCTCATCCGCAATCCACAACACCCTGTGCCGCTGACATATTTCATGCACCGCCCGTAAATAGCCTGCCTGTGGAACAATTACTCCCGCTTCTCCCTGAATAGGTTCCATTAGAAACGCTGCCACATGCGGGTTGGAACATGCCGACTCCAAAGCTGGTACGTCATCATACGGAATGATTTCAAAGCCCGGCATATAAGGAGCAAATCCTTGACGTGCCACTGGATCCGTTGAGAAAGAAATAATCGTGGAAGTCCGACCATGAAAATTCCGCTCTGCCACAATGATCTTAGCTTGTCCCTCTGGAATGCCCTTGTATTCATAGCCCCACTTGCGGGCAATCTTAATTGCCGACTCTACCGCCTCTGCTCCAGAATTCATCAGGAGGGCCTTCTCATATCCAAATGTGGTACACAAAAAGGCTTCGGCATGTCCCAGACGGTCATTATAAAAAGCCCGAGAAGTGAGGCTAAGCCGCTGAATCTGCTCTACGGCTGCCGCCACGATGCGCGGATGATTATGCCCTTGATTAAGGGCACTATATGCCGACAAAAAATCAAAATACCGATGCCCCTCCACATCCCACACATACACCCCTGCTCCGCGCGTGATCACCACCGGTAACGGATGATAGTTATGGGCACCGTAACGCCTTTCCAGTTGCATGTAATATTGGGAACGCTCAACCATGTTGCATAATTCTCTGAAAGAAAAACCCACCGTCGGTCTTTCCCAGACGCGGATCAGATGCTCGCTCAGGATGGGGCATCATTCCAATGACATTTCCCGATCGGTTGCAGATGCCCGCAATATTGCCAACGGACCCGTTAGGATTGGATGCTTCCGTTACCTCTCCTTCCGAATCAGCATATCGAAACAGAATCTGTCCGTTTGCCTCCACATCAGCCAATTGTTGGGGGGAGAGATAGTATCGTCCATCTGCATGGGCAATGGGCAACGAAATTAGCTTCGGAGTGGAAGCTGGCCAACACGAAAGGTCCTCAACCCGTAACCACACATCCCGACAGATAAACCGCTGATGATGGTTGCGCAGCAATGCCCCCGGCAGCAAGCCAACTTCACATAGAATCTGGAAACCATTGCATATCCCCACCACCTTACCCCCCCGTTGAGCAAACCTTCGCACCGAATTCATCACCGTCGACAATCCAGCAACCACACCTGGCCGTAAATAGTCACCATAAGAAAAACCTCCCGGTAAAAATACCACATCCACATCGGGCAGATCCGATGCATCATGCCATACATATGAAGGCAGCATCCCATAACGCTGACATGCTTCGTAGAGGTCTCGATCACAATTGGACCCCGGGAAAACAATGATTGCCGCCTTCATCACGACGCAAAAATGGGCTTCCCCATTCAATTCTAGAAAAGCTCCATAAAAATAACCAATCCAACCGAGCCATTAATGACCGGGGATATAAGCCAAACTGATCGTCAGTGTCCGGCCTGGATCCCAAACTTGGCGTTGTACTATAAACGGATTTCGCAAATACGACAAGTGTCGGTAATACACATTGTTAGTGATGTTAGCAATTTTTAACGAAAGATGCCATGGCCCCCTAACATAACTCACGCCGGCATCTACCCGCCACCACCCAGGCGTTGGCACTTCACCCACCATCGAATCAATACGATTTTGGGGTGCTTCATAGATGCACCGCACAAAAGAGTGCATGCCATAATAGGGCGGGGATATCAATTGCAAAGTAGATTTTAGGGGTGATACTTCTGCCAACGGAATGCGATGTGTCAAATTCTGCGCCCATGTATACGTGCTGGTAATTAATACCCATTTCCACTGAATTCGAAGGGCATAACCCAACATGAGCGCATCAATATTCGCATATGAATAGTAAGGCATCATTCCATCTTCGAATGTCAAGCCAACGTAGTGCTTCACGTAGTGCGCAAACCAGCGTACACGGAAATAATGCTTCCACGGCATTTCCGATCGGACCGTAATCCGCAATGCCGGCGCTAACGTCGGATTGCCATACCAACTGGGCTGGCCCATTGGACGCTTAAAGATCATGTAAAGATACTCACCTTCAGGAGGCTCCATCGCCGCTTCAACCCCCCAATCGACCACCCCCATCCGTTGCATCTCTATGCTCCATGGTACAAACCACCGCTGTGCACGGATGTCAGAATATTGATTCTCCAAAAGCGCTAAACGAGAAGTATCCGCTACCATCGAAGATTGAATGCCGATCTTGGCATTTATTTTCCAGCCATCCCCCCACGGGAAACCTCGGGCATACGCAGCGTGAACAGTATGAAGTCCCGGCAAAATAGATTGTTGCACCGGCATCATGTTCATCATTTGCATCGTACTCGTTATATCCCAGCGTCGCCAAAATATCTCGTAAACACGACCCGTAATACCGGCTGACCACACCTCACCTACGTTCTCCATCAACATTCGAGAACGACGAAACTCGTTATTCATCACATGACGTATCCGAGTAAAATAAACATGGTTGCCATTATAATCAAGAAACCCCCCTACATCCACATTCGAACGTTCATCCATCATCAAATAGGGAAAGAGAATATCCTTAAACTTCCGCCCAAACAACCCATATCGGAACTTGCCAGTTTTACCCTGCAGGGACATGTCCAATACCCGATAACCCCACTCGGGAAGCTCGCGATAAGGGTAAAGATCTTGAAATGACTTTCCATCTCCACGCAAGTAAGGACGTGCTTGATAATAGCGGGTATAAAGACCATGACGTTTCCATTCCACAGCTGCACCTGCATCAATCAATGGAACGCTTCCCATACCCCCTTTGAAATAAAACATTGACGAAATTGTTTCTGAAGGAATCCGTCGATAGGCTCGAATCGCCCCACCCAAACCCGTATGTAACTGACTACTCCTGCCCTCCAATATCACATGAGATACTTCTAGTGGGTTCATCTTAACTACGGGAGCATCCATTCGATTGGGGCATGCATTATGTTGACGCTCACCGTCAATACTGACCGCAATATCATAACGTTTGAAACCCTCCCACTCCACATCCAAGGCAAAATCAGGACCTTTGCGGATAATGCCAACACCTGACATTTCCAGCGATTCGTACAACGAAGAACGATTATAAGACATTGGTATTGTCCATTGAGGGCTAAGTGAGTAAACACTTACTGGTCGGAGGTTAAGCGTAGATAGCGAATCAACAACCAGCGAAGAAAGGATTGCTACAAACATCCACATCAAGATAAATTATTTAATCTAGTACAAAGTTTCTATTTTTATACTCCTATCAAGTGCGAGCTTTTTCTATTTGGAAATGATCCATTCATAGTTAATACATTGGGTGGCATGAAAATTGATACACATCACCTTGAAACAAAATATAACAACAATGAAGAAAATAATGCTTGCCCTAGCGTACGTTGCCTTGGGAGGATGTATTACTTGGCAAGGGAATACGGGAGATGATGCCTATCGTACTACCTGTTGCCGGTGTGAAGATCATCCACCGATGACATCCACAACAAAAGAGGACGGTTCTCATCCTCAGCCTAATTACAATCCCCAACCTCCCACTCCGAAAACACCATCTGGCAACAAAAGCCGTCACACCCCCAAGTCACCAAATTCGGAGAACCCAATGCCTGGTAAGCCAACCAAACGCCCCAAAATGAAAAACAAAAAGCATCTACCACTCCCCACCAAACGCCCCCGACAACGTACTGTCAAACCAAACAAAACCAAAAAAGAAAAACCTGGAACCTAAATCTTGCATACAATGGTACGGCGAACATTTATCTCATGGCTATTGGCAGGATGCGGACTTATCGCTGCTGCCCAGACACAACTGGATCTCAGCCGATATTTAAGTATCACAAACGATTTGGGATCGGCCCGTGCCATGGCAATGCCAGGTGCCATTGTTGTAATGGGTGGAGATCCTCAAGCTGCCATCGTCAATCCTGCAGGACTCGGCCTTTACAATCGTCACGTACTGGCCACAACTGTCGGAATGTATAACAGCTCCCTTAATGGCTCGATTCTGGAGGGAAAGGCTGGCCCTCGACCCGAATTTTCAGATGTCGCTCTAATCCTACGCCTCGGGCCACCTGCACGAGTGCAATCCATTCGCGGTCCATGGATAATGGCCATATCGTGGCATAAAACCCTTCATTACCTCACCCGACTCGAATACACCCCTCATCAAAGCGTTTTTGACGCGTGGGGGAAATATATGAAAGGATACGAACCTGATGCCTTCTACGAAGGCACCCCTTTTGCCCTCACACTGCATCAGGGAATATGGAATATCGTGGACTCAAATTATTGGATATATCAGCCAAAAGCAGAGTATGACAGTACCGAAAACACCACCTACAACCTCTATACCGGTAACGGCCGCCACATTTTCAGTGTGGCTGTAGGACGCCAACTATTACCCTCTTTATTTATCGGAGGGGCCCTTCAACTTCCTTATGATGTCATGAATACTTCCGAGCGCATTACCCAATATTATTACTCGAATGGCCAACGAAGCTACCTCCGATACGAAGAATCAGTCTATTCCCGTGGGACCGGAATACGGATAGGAGGAGGAATCCTTTGGCAACCATTGTGCTTTCTTCGGATGGGGATGTCCGTATATTCCCCTGCATTGGTGTGGGTCAAAGATTCCATAACTGCCAAATTATGGGACGGGACGAGTTCATCACACGCTAGAGACTCTTCACGAGAAGCACCACCCAGCCTATGGAAATACCAGGTCAGCCTGCCCCCAGAAGTCCGAATCAGTTTAGGGATTATCGACGGGGCATGGGGTGCATTTACCATTGGGTGGCGGATGATCCCTACTTCATGGGTTGGATTCGCCCTATGGGGCACGGCCGATCCCCTATTCGATTCCCTTAACCAACAGGTCGCAGCATGGGGAACGATTCATCACCAGTTCAGTACAACGCTCGAGCTCAAGCAAGGACCATGGCGCTTGCGAAGCGGACTTCGAATAGAGCGACCTACCTATACGCACTTTGGCATTGGCGGAGGATATCATACTTCGCGTTGGTATGCTGACCTAACCCTCTACACTACCAGTTATCGTCGAGTTCCCTTCCTGCCATTCGAAGGATGGAATAACGGTCTTATACCCGAATTCTCAGGAGGTATCCAGCAGCACATCGGCCTGGCACTTAGCGTCGGCATTCAATAGCATTGGCTGTTAAGTTTGCATCAGCTATCAATCCATGATGCGATGCATCTAACAGATAAACTGGCGCACGTTGGGGAAAGCATTTTTTCGGTCATGAGTGACCTGGCCCGACGCCATGGAGCAGTTAATCTTTCGCAAGGGTTCCCCGACTTTAATCCACCCGATTTTCTACTGGAAGCACTCGAACGATCCATTCATGATAACCATCATCAATATGCCCCCATGCCCGGTGTCCCGATTTTGCGACGCCGAATCGCTGAAAAAATCAAGTTGCTTTATGGGCTTGATGTAGACTATGAACAGGAAATCTTAATCACTCCTGGTGCCACTTATGGAATATATGCTGCCATCAATGCCCTTGTGCATCCCCAAGATGAAGTCATCCTCTTTGAACCTGCTTACGATTCCTACGCCCCATCCATCCATATGGCAAGTGGGCAGCCCGTCTATTACCGATTAAAACCGCCACATTACGCCATCGATTGGAATCAGGTAGAACAACTCATCTCTTCTCGTACCCGCGTAATCCTCATCAACACCCCCCATAACCCAACTGGTAGGATACTTGGCCCAAACGATCTTGCCGCCCTTCAAACACTAGCTATAAAATACAATCTTTGGGTGGTCAGCGACGAAGTGTACGAACATATCTTGTTTGATGGGAAACGACATGAAAGTGTGTTACGATATCCTCAGCTTTACGCCCGTTCTATTGTTGTGTTTTCATTTGGGAAAACTTACCACAACACAGGCTGGAAAATTGGCTATGTAGTAGCACCGCCACACCTGACTGAGCTACTTCGCAAGATCCACCAATTCCTCGTTTTTTCTGTTCACACGCCATCACAGTATGCATTCGCAGAAATCCTCACGCGTTCTGATCATTACTTAGCACTACCGACTTTCTATCAGCAAAAGCGCGACTTTTTCCGCGAAGGTCTCCAACAAACCGCCTTTGAAATTCTGCCCTGTGCTGGGACGTATTTTCAATGTGTCCGCTTCAGCAGCATTCGCCCTGATATGTCAGATCTTGAGTTTGCCCGATGGTTAACTACCACTCACAAGGTGGCATGCATTCCGGTTTCTGCCTTTTATCATGATGGATACGACGACCAAGTCGTTCGATTCTGTTTTGCCAAAACACCTGAGGTGCTTTCTGAAGCCCTTGAAAAGCTCAAGCAGCTATGATCTCGCTGCACGTAGCTGGTATTCAGTTAGACATTGCGTGGGAGGATCCGATTGGCAACCGACGTAAAT
>CAYVLB010000056.1:0-11840 GCA_964452325.1 uncultured Sphingobacteriales bacterium
CATTGTGACCCCATACAAAAGTACGATCAGCCGATGCACTCAACTGCATACCCAAACCACCAGCCCAAGAATAAACTCCTCCTGCCACATTATTACTTCCTCCCGTAACCACTGCCGCATATGCCTCCGCACGATTGCGTAATCCCCCAAGCACCGCACTAAAACTACCGGTTGCCTCGTTACGGCGCCCCCCACTCACCACCGCCACAAACCCCGCACGATTCTGATCACCACCGCCCACCACACTATTCCAACCATACGCCTTGTTAATATAGCCACCACCCACCACACTATACGGACCACTGGCAGTATCCCGACGTCCGCCTAACACAACACTAAGTATACCACTTGCCAAGTTCGAATCACCACCACCTACCATACTACCAAATCCTATCGCTTTGTTCAGGAAGCCCCCAAGCACCCCACTAAAACTACCGGTTGCCTCATTACGGCGCCCCCCACTCACCACCGCCACGAACTCCGCACGATTCTGATCACCACCGCCCACCACACTATTCCAACCATACGCCTTGTTAATATAGCCACCACCCACCACACTATACGGACCACTGGCAGTATCCCGACGTCCGCCTAACACAACACTAAGTATACCACTTGCCAAGTTCGAATCACCACCACCTACCATACTACCAAATCCTATCGCTTTGTTCAGGAAGCCCCCAAGCACCCCACTAAAACTACCGGTTGCCTCATTACGGCGCCCCCCACTCACTACCGCCACAAATCCCGCACGATTCTGATCACCACCGCCCACCACGCTATTCCAACTATACGCCTCGTTAGCATAGCCACCACCCACCACACCATACCAATCCCCAGCCTTATTGGCATTTCCTCCTGCCACCGTGCTATATGGCCCCATTGCCGAATCTTCAAACCCACCTCCAACAGTACTATACAACCCTCCTGCACTATTTTTCCCACCTCCTCCTACGGTTCCACCAGCTCCGGTAGCCGAATTGTCAAATCCACCTCCAACCACACTCACAAATCCACTTGCCTGACCATTAAATCCAAAAGCTGTCGAGTACTCTCCCACATTAATATCATCCCATTGCCCGCCCACGACTCTTCCACCTCTGACCGCCGCTTTTTTCGGATTCCAAACAAAAGCAGTCTTGGCACCTGACGGAATCACATCGCCAGTACCATAGGTTCCCAATGCATATATCATTCCATCATTGGCCAGGTGTAATCGAAACTGCGGCGAATTTGTACCTATTCCCACATTTCCATTGGGCAGTACAACCATTCGTGTATTTGTCCCCAATGTTATCCGCAACAAGTCGTTGGTATAGCCCAAAGGCGCTACAACTTCCAGACGTGCTGAGGGTGTGGTAGTACCAATGCCCACTTCCTGGGCCCACTGGGAAGTAATTCCCGCAAAGAGTCCAAATAGTACCAATTTTGCATTATTCATTGTGATTTTTTTTTGCAAAGATACGTTACTTAGACTTAATTCGGGAAGCAACTTAATTCAGACTTAATTTGAGGGGTAACTTATCTCGTACATGCCCCCATAGCTTTATATGGCTTCAATGGGAAAATGTATTTTTGGCGGCCCTTTGGAAAGAATTAACCAGCATCATGCATATGAATGCTTTTCGTCAATTTCGCCGGTGGAATCGCTGGGTCGGAGCGGCAGTATGGCTTGTAGCGGCAATAGTTTTTATGAAGACGCGCGAATCATCGGGAAGCCTATGGGACTGTGGCGAATTTTTAGCAGCTTCGTATCGGCTTGAAGTCGTTCACCCTCCAGGGGCGCCATTTTTCCTGATGTTGAACCGTTTATTTTCTTTAGCTGCGCCCTCTCCGGAAACGATTGCTTACTATATCAATGCCCAGTCATCGCTCAGCTCTGCGTTTGTTGTGCTATTTCTTTTTTGGACTATTACTTTCTTGGCCCGCAAATTGGTGATACGCCGTTTTGGTAGTTTCCAATCGCGGCACATTCCACCTGTGTTAATGGCAGGTGCGTTGGGCGCTTTGACATTTATGTTCACCGATACGTTTTGGTTTAATGCGGTGGAAGCGGAAGTGTATGCACTCTCAACATTATTCATGGCACTGGTGTTTTGGTTAATGACGATCTGGGAGCAGCGAGCAGAGGAGCCCGACCACTTAAAGTGGATTGTTCTGATTGCTTATTTAATGGGATTGTCGGTAGGGGTCCATTTACTGTCGTTGTTAGCAATTCCGGCCTTAGGAGTGATATGGTATTTTCGGCAGGGAGGAGTTCCGAATTTTCGAGGGGTGGTGATTGGTGGTATGATTGGCGTGGCAGCATTAGCATTCTTCCAAATAATTATGCTGAAGGGCATCCCCAAAGTAGCCAGCAAACTGGAACTGTTCTTTGTAAACACATTGGGACTTCCCTATTGGTCAGGGGTGTTGTTTTTCATCCTTATGCTATTCATCGCAATGGGAATAGGAGCCTATTATTTCCGATACAATCGTCCCCATCCTTACCTATATTCACTGGCAATTGTGGTAGTGATGGTGTTGATTGCATATAGCACATATGCAATGGTGGTGATTCGTTCGAAAGCGGACCCTCCCATTGATATGAATAATCCTGAGGACGTTTTCTCGCTGATGTCATATATCAATCGTGAACAATATGGCGATCGGCCATTCCTTTACGGTCCGTGGTTTGGGGCTAAACCCATTAGGTCAGAAAAAGGTGATCCCATCTATCGACCGGTCAATGGGAAGTATGAGGTGATAGGCTATCGACAAAAACTTGTATACCGCCCTCAAGACAAAATGTTCTTCCCACGGATGGGTGACCCTCGAAACGATCGAATCCAATTCTATATGATGACGGAGGGGCTTCGCCCTAATCAAAAACCGACAATGGGGCAAAACCTCCACTTTTTCTTCACCTATCAAATGGGCCATATGTTTTGGCGATACTTTGCATGGAATTTTCTGGGCCGCCAGAATGACATCACGGGATTAGGGGGTGAATTACTATCGGGGAATTGGCTCACTGGGATTAAACTCTTAGATGAAATGCGATTGGGCCCACAGGATAACCTTCCCTACTTTCAGCGCCGAAATAAAGCCCACAATCCTTTATTCATGCTTTTATTTATCACGGGTGTTGTGGGGGCATGGTATCAGTTTAGATATAACCGCCGATGGGCATGGGCAGTCTTTACTTTCTTTTTCATGACAGGCGTAGCCCTGATCCTCTATCTCAACAACCCCCCCATAGAGCCTCGTGAGCGCGACTATACCTTAGTGGGCGCTTTTTACGTCTTTGCAATGTGGATTGGATTAGGAGGTTTGGCCATCTACGATTGGGCAAAGCATAAGGTGGGACGTCATTCAGTTGCCTTAGCAATTCTGGGAGCTTTTGTAGTAGGAATGCCATTGCTGACTGCTTCGCAAGAATGGGACGATCATGACCGATCGGGGCGATATTTGGCGCGGGCCATCGGATGGAACTACCTTATGTCATGCGACAGCAACGCCATTCTATTTACCTCTGGTGACAATGAAACCTATCCCCTATGGTACATTCAAGAAGTAGAAGGTGTACGACGTGATGTTCGGGTAATCAACCTGAGTTTGCTTAACACTGATTGGTATCATGTAGAGCTACGCCAGCCGACCGTTGACGGGGCCCTTGGCGTTCCTTTTACCATTCCCGTCGAGAAACTTTGGGGCAAGCGTGAATATTTTATATACGAGCCTGGCGTACTCCGCATTCCGCAAGATAAATATGTCGACTTGGACAAGATAATTACAATACTCACCTCTGATGATCCTCGATTCCAATTTCGTACGAGCGATGGGGAGGCCGTCAATTTTCTTCCCACAAAGAAGTTTCGAGTCAAAGTAGATTCTATGGCGGTAGTCCAAAGTGGGATTATTCCCCCTAAATATTACTCCCATATTGTCGATGAAATCCGAATTGACTTCCCTAAGAATGTGCTTCTTCGATCCGATCTGCTGGTTCTTGATCTTGTAGCACACACAGATTGGACACGTCCTATTTGTTTCAGCAGCACTACCGGTCCTAGTGCATACATCGGACTTGAACCGTATTTCCGACAGCAAGGAGTGATTTATCAACTTACGCCAGTGCGCTGGAAAGGTACTACCTGGACTACGCCTACACCCACCGACTCGGCTGCCAACTTAAACGACTCGGTTGCCAATTTAAATGACTCGGCTGCCACACCGCATTCTGTTATAACCGAAAATAATTCTCCTTGGATTGATGAAGATAAAATGTACAATATCTTGCGACACCGATTTGAGTTTGGTGGACTTGAAAAACGAAAAATGTGGGTAGATTTCTTCAATTCTGTGAGCCTACGTAACTGGCGCATCACATATGTGACTGCTGCCCAAGACCTACTCAAAAAAGGAGATACCGTGCGGGCAGTGGAACTCATCGATTATGCCCTTGAAAAGATTCCGGAAGTAAACCTCCCGTATAGTCATGAGATGATCGGATTCGTACAATTGTATGTGGATGCCCGCCAATGGGAAAAAGCCCGCAAGCTAACTCGGCAGCTGGTAGAAATATACACTTCCGATGCCCAATATTACGCCCAACTTTCTCCCGAATTACTTCAACGGACCATTCCGGAATTTCAACGCAACCAGATGGTCCTTTCCAAGCTGTTACAAATAATCAGGAATACTCCCCTGAATGAAGAGTTTGCCCATGCCATCAATAGCTCAATAATTTTTCAATTCCCTTACCAAGTGCGTAAGTAAAAATATACAATTGATGAAGTTACAATCACTTGTATATATCATTGGGGGTTGTGTTGTGTTCGCACAATGCACTTTCACACCCTCATCCACTACTGCGATGAAATCGTCTACCTCACCCATTCCGTCGGATACGGATACGTTGCGCTATACACAGGAAGTCCACCTTCGGAACGTCCGTCAGCTGACTTTCGGAGGAGAAAATGCCGAAGCCTATTTTAGCTTCGACGGCCGGGCATTGGTTTTTCAGTCCACCAATCCGAAATGGGGTAGCAAATGCGACCAGATTTTTTACTTTCCGCTGGACAGCGGAAATGTTCTTCGCTATCGTCCAATTTTGATCAGTACCGGTTTGGGAAGGACCACTTGTGCCTATTTTCTTCCTGGCGATTCCTTCATTCTGTATGCTTCGACCCATGAAGCAGATGCGGCATGCCCCCCCGTCCCTGAGCGTCACAAAGGGCGGTATGTGTGGCCGATTTACAACAGTTATGACATTTATGTGGCCGATTTGAACGGACGCATTGTTCGCAAACTGGTTGACCATCCCGGCTACGATGCCGAGGCCACCGTTTCGCCTCGCGGCGACAAAATCGTCTTTACTTCCGACCGGTCGGGTGATCTTGAACTTTGGGTCATGGATATCGATGGCAGTAATCTTCGCCAGATTACGCATGAATTGGGATATGATGGGGGTGCTTTTTTCTCTCCTGATGGCGAGTGGTTGGTCTTTCGAGCCTCTCGACCAAAAACCGAAGCCGAAAAAAAAGAATACCTTGAACTGCTGTCGCAAGGGTTAGTTGCTCCCACTCGAATGGAAATATTTATTTGCCGAGTAGATGGATCCGAGATGCGTCAAGTAACCCATTTGGGAGATGCCAATTGGGCTCCCTTTTTCCACCCTTCAGGCAAGAAAATCATTTTTTCCTCTAACCACCACGCCAACGGTGGCTTTAAGTTTAACCTTTTCATGATCGACACCAGCGGTGAGAACCTCCAGCAAATCACGTTTGACGAAACATTCGATGCCTTCCCTATGTTTAGCCCGGATGGTCGGAAATTAGTATTTGGCTCAAACCGCTTCAACGGGGGTGGCCATTCTACCAATCTTTTCGTTGCAGATTGGGTAGAATAAACTTTGCATCAAAGAATAATATTCTAAAAGCGTAAAATGAATCACGCGATATTGGGTTACCTGCTTTTGTCATTTATGGGGTTTGTACTGGGCTTGTTGGGAGGGGGCGGATCTATTTTGGCCGTTCCGATCTTGGTATATGTAATTGGCTTAGATGCGGTAAAAGGCACAGCTTATTCGCTGTTTTTGGTGGGAATTGGTGCGCTGGTAGGTGGCATCCGTTACGCGAAGCGCTCGAAGGTTCATTTCCCGAGCGTATTTGTTTTTGGTATGCCTGCCCTAATGGGAGTATTTTCCGTGCGAAAGTGGCTGATTCCTACCCTTCCCGAGGTGATTTTTTCAACTGACTACCTGGTGCTTCACAAGGGCACCCTCATTATGGTCAGTTTTGCCATCATTATGGTATTAGCCTCATTTTCGATGATTCGATCATCGATGCGTGCCCAGACAGAGTCCGACGAAGAACACCCTCCTCACTATAACTATCCACTCATATTTTTAGAGGGGATTATTATAGGTGGTATTACTGGGTTTGTGGGTGCGGGTGGGGGGTTTCTGATTGTTCCAGCATTGGTCTTATTGGCCCGCCTTCCAATGAAATATGCCGTGGGGACAAGCCTTTTTATTATCGCCATCAAATCATTAATTGGATTTGTGGGGGATATGATTGAACACTCCATTGATTGGGGATTTTTGGCTGTTGCCAGTGCATTGGTCATCATTGGCATCTTTGCCGGCACTTACACCGCTCATTTTATTTCAGCTCGTCGCTTAAAGGCGATCTTCGGTGTGTTCGTATTGCTAATGGGTGCCTTCATCATGCTGTATGAAGTTTACTTGAAGTGACACCGATTTGGTCGAAGCCGCATACCCTTCAAAGCAGGGGACGGTTATTGCGATGGAGCCGTCCATTGGTAATGGGCATTCTTAATATTACGCCCGATTCTTTCTATGACGGCGGCCGCTACATGGCATTAGATGCTGCCATGGCGCAGGCGCAACTACTGATGGAATTAGGTGCCGATATCATTGATATTGGAGGGGCTTCTTCCCGTCCTGGATCGGTTCCCCCTCCCCCCGATGAAGAGATTCGTCGGGTGGTACCCGTTATTGAATCCATCCGATGCCACTATCCTGAAGCATGGATCGCCATAGATACCTATCGGGCAGACGTGGCAGTTGCCGCCATCGAAGCAGGGGCCGATATCGTCAATGACATCTCAGCCGGAGATGATGACTCCCGAATGTGGCAAGTTGTAGCCCACTACGGTATTCCTTACGTTATGATGCACAAGCAAGGAATACCCCAAACAATGCAGCAAAATCCCACGTATGGAGACGTAGTCAAAGAAATCGTCCAATATTTCGTTGATAAAACCCATGCAGCACGTCAGGTAGGTATCCACGATATCATTATCGATCCGGGCTTTGGATTTGGCAAGACCATTGCGCACAACTATGAGCTGCTATGCCGCTTGAATGCGTTTCGTATATTCCCTTATCCTTTGTTGGTCGGCATTTCCCGCAAGTCAATGATTTGGAAAGTGGCCCATGCAACGCCCGAAGACTCCCTTCCTGGTACTTCCGCTCTCCATGCTTTGGCCCTACAACAAGGGGCTGATATCCTTCGAGTTCACGATGTAAAGGCCGCCCGACAGGTCATCTCGGTAGTGGAGCGAGCGATACAAAAAAATTTATCTCCGTAATCGGATCTCTCCAACCTCTATTGTATCCTTCTTACGAAGCAGCCACAACATTCCCATGAGCAACATCCCAGCAATGAATAACAATTCAAATCCCCAGCTATAACCCCACCAACGCTGGGAAGCCCATTGGATAGCCCATGTCACCAATGGCGTCATCAAGGCAAGTGAGGCAGCCAAACGATCGGGTATTGGTCGTTGTTTACTAAGGATGCCATAGGCAAAAAGCCCCAGCAAAGGACCATACGTATACCCTGCCCATGTGAAAAGACGGGAAATCACCGCCTCATTTGGCAAGCGAACCAATATTGCCACCAATATCAACAGCACGCCTGAAAAGGCAGCCTGAACGCTATACCTTCGCCTGCGTTGCTGCCACCGTTGGGGTAAAAAGTCATTGATAAATGAAGTGGTCAAAGCCGTAATAGCCGAATCGGCACTTGACAATGCTGCTGCGACGAGCCCCACGAAAAAGAGCATACCAAGGGCCAGTGGCATGTGATCGCGGGCAATCAAAGGAAAAATATCATCGGAGTGCTCCGGCAACATGATTCCCAATCGCTTTGCGTATAGCAATAACAGGGATCCCAGTAATAGAAAAACAATATTCACTGCCGCCAGCATCACCGAAAACGCCCGGACATTACGTTGAGAGTCGGCGGTGGATCGACAACTCAGATTTTTTTGCATCATATCTTGATCAAGACCAGTCATCACCAACGCAATAAACATCCCCGCCAAAAACAGCTTAATACTAAACCGGGGCGAATGCCAATCCCAATCCCATATCTTCGTATAGCCGCTTTGATATAGCAGTTCCCAGGTCGCGGCTCCTTCTCCTATGGCATTCCACAGAAACGCGACGCTTCCTCCGAGGGCGATCAATAAGAAAACGGTTTGAATCACATCGGTCCATACCACCACCCGAATCCCACTCCGGAAAGTGTATATCCAGATTATGAACAATGTTAATAAAGCCATCACCTCGATAGAGATGCCCCATGCCTGCCCGACAAATAGATATAGGACTGCCGATGCCAAAAATAAACGCAAGGAAGCTCCGACCGTTCGAGAAGCCAAAAAGAAGAAGGCCCCAACCTTTCGGGTAAACGGTCCTGCAAACGATTCCAAAAACGAATAGATCGACGGAGAGCCCAATCGATAGTATAGTGGAATGAGGATACGGGCAATCAGCCAGTATCCCGGTAAATATCCTAACACCATCACGTAATAGGTCCACTGAGTATCCCGTACCCACCCAGGCACCGAAACAAAGGTAATGCCGGATAGGGTGGTCCCAATCATCCCGAAAGCCACAGCCCACCACGGCGATTGTCGACGTCCTACAAAATACGATTCGGCCGAATCCTCGCGTCGAAACCACCATGCCACCACCCATAACAACCCCAAATACCCTCCCAGCAAGCCAATAGCCACTTTCGGACTCATCAATTCAATTTTGTAGTTTTGGCGCCTTCGATTGGAAGTGGGGCGAAAGTAGTGAATAGCGAATGTTTGGTTTATGAAGCCTCTTTCTTCATCTTACATTGAAAAGGCCCTTGAAGAGCTCACCCGGCTGCCGGGTATCGGTCGTAAAAGTGCAATGCGGATTATTCAGTATTTGCTTCGCCAACCCCCTGACCAAGCCCGACGCATTGGCGAAGCATTCATCGAATTGATCGAGGGTGTGCGCTATTGTTCCGTTTGTCATAACCTGTCAGACGACAAACAATGCAGTATTTGTCGAGATCCTCATCGACATGAAGACGAAATCTGCGTAGTGAAATCGTTTTATGATGTTATGCTGATTGAAGAAACCGGTCAATACTTTGGTCGTTATCATGTCTTGGGGGGAGTTATTTCTCCAATGGAAGGAACAGGTCCTTCCAACCTCCACATTGATTCCCTGTTGCATCGTCTTCGCCGTGGCACTGTCCGTGAAGTCATATTTGCCCTCAGCCCTACCGACAACGACGCCCTTACGATCGAATACATTATCCAACGGATGCGTGAATATCTCTCACACATGCCAACCATCACGACCTTATCGCGGGGACTGGGATATCACTTAGATCTCGAATATGCCGATGAAGTTACATTAGCATTGGCCCTCAAAAGTAGGACGCCCTATCCAATGCACTCGGAATGAAGTCATCCAGATCTAAGCTATCAGTGATTATTGTCAGCTACAACGTCCGCTACTTCCTTGAACAATGCTTGCACTCAGTATATGAGGCCATCCCCCCCATGGAGAAACGATATGGTACCGGATGTGTTGAGGTATTCGTGGTTAATAATGCCAGCGTAGACGGCACTTCGATGATGGTGCGGCAAAAGTTCCCCCAAGTGCGACTTATCGACAACGAACGTAATGAAGGATTCCAGAAAGCCAACAATCAGGCCATTGAATTATCCACTGGCGAATATGTGCTCCTGTTGAATCCGGATACGGTCGTCGAGCCTGAGACCTTTGTCCGAACCGTGGCTTTTATGGACGCAAATCCCGATGCCGGTGCGCTTGGTGTGAAAATGATCGACGGCAAGGGACGGTATTGGCCCGAGTCGAAACGTTCATTCCCCACGCCGTCGGTGTCCTTTTATAAAATGTTTGGTTTGGCACGTCTTTTCCCCCGATCACGCACCTTTGGACGCTATCACCTGACCTATCTCGATCCCGACCAAGTCCACTCCGTGGAAGTGCTTTCAGGGGCTTTTATGCTCATCCGAAAGCAGGTTTTAGACCAAATCGGACTCCTCGAAGAAGCCTTCTTCATGTATGGCGACGACATTGACCTTTCATGGCGCATTATCAAGGCCGGGTATAAGAATTACTATTACCCACACACCAAAATCATTCACTACAAGGGCGAAAGCACTCGGAAGGGACGCCTCAATTACATGGCACTCTTTTACCGAGCAATGATATTATTTGTCAAAAAGCATTACGCCGGCAGTCAGGCGCGCTTTATGATATTCTTGCTCAAAGTGGCCATCCTCTTTCGGGCTACCCTCTCTATCGGCAAATATTTGATCTCCCATGTGGCAGGCCCGATCATGGACTTGATAATCTTTTCCATGGGGTTGTGGGGCCTTACACAAGCATGGTCATATTGGCAATATAGAACCTTTGCCTACCACGAAGAGGTGATTCAATGGCTCATCCCTGTCTATGGAGCCATATGGGCCCTGGCATTGGCAATTAACGGCTATCACCGCTACCCACACACTTTTTCCAAGCTATTTAGAGGGACGCTCCTAGCTATGGTCCTACTCCTGATACTCTACGCCGTCTTGCCTGAACAATACCGCTATTCCCGGGCAGTGGTTCTCTTTAGCCCTTTAGTGGTCGTTCCATTGGCTATATTAAGCCGGGCTGCCTATCACTGGTGGCGTCACCGAAACGGATGGTTTTATCGAGAACCTATCCGACGTATTCTATGGATTGGCAAGCCCGGACATGCACACCTCCTTTCTGAAATATATCAGCGCAACCGTATCCCACATCAGATCATTGGTTATCTTGGCCCTGACTCCGATAGCAGCTATCACCTCGGCCATCCTGAACAGATCGCCGATGCCGTACACATCCACAACGCCAACGAAATCGTCTTCTTTCAAGAAGATATCTCGATGGATCGTGTCTTCGAATGGATAACCCAACTAGGACACGCCAACATTTCCTTCAAAATTATCCCAATCGACAGCCGTTTTTTAATCGGAAGTGACCTCCAAGTCGCCCATGGAAAGTATCTGGCACTTAACGTCGACATTGCTCCATCCATTCAATGGAATGAACGAATATTCCAAGTCGTGCTCAGTGTATTGCTCTTGCTTGCTTATCCTTTTTTGTGGCACCGATTGCAATCCTCTACCACCTTTTTTCATAACCTATGGAGTGTCGTACGGGGTACTGCAGTATGGACAGGCCCTGCCCCTCATGCCATCCTTCCTACCCCCCGCATCGCCATCTCTTCCTCACCTCATTCCTTTTTCTCACGACTGATACGATCCATCCAGTGGCTGTGGACGCACGCTGACCGCCTTGGATAAAGAAGGTATCAATTAGATCAAACTAATTTCCACATTCTGTAACCTTTTCCAAACATAAACTATGATTAATGATTATTTATTGCTAAATTTGCAAGTGTGTATTGTTAATGTATCTCTGGTGGTCATCGATATTCAATTACGCACCCTTACGCCCCTTTACACGGGCGGGGTGGATGGGAAGATGGATCGCATCCACG
>CAYVLB010000057.1:0-11185 GCA_964452325.1 uncultured Sphingobacteriales bacterium
TCGGCTGCTGTCCTATCAGATAAAAAGGGACTATTGTAGCAATAATCCCCACCCATAGTTTCCAATTCATTGCACTAGCCTTTCCCTTATCCAACGTCCCTTATGTCTCATTAGTATTCCCAGAGGTCCATTTCCCAATGCGCAATCTCATTCTTGATGCGCTCGCCTTCATATAAAGCCGCCTTTGGATCATTCTTAAACTCCTCAAAATCACGGATATAAAAGTCGAATTCATTGGGCTCCTTGACTACGTAACTACTGAAAAGCCGCAATTCAAAGAAATCATAATAAGAAAGGCGCATCGCATCATTATGGCGATTAAACACTTCCTGTTTAACAAGCAAGTCTTTGGCTTCATCCCATTTCACCCAAAACATGGGCTGTTCGTTAAGCTCCACACCTTCCACCTCAGGCTTGAATAATGGTGCAACCCCAACAATAACAGGCTCCATCATTCCCCGCTGCTTATCAAACACCCAATATTCCATCACCTCATAGCGAATTATCTTTTCACAGTCAAATTCATTTTTAATTACCGAATCGATCAGATACTCGGGATCATCCGGATCGGGCGCAATTTGAATGACTTCTTCGGTTTGCCCCCGTTCCAACACTTCTTCGGGGGTGAAGGGAGAAATCAATGAATCGTTACGGTAAGCAGTCAGCGTCATCCCATCAACGCCCTCAGTCACTGCCTTATACAACATGCAATTGAGCGGATTTACCGGCCATTGCAACGGCAGATTAATTTTCTCACGTGTATCAATAATGCGATGAATACGTCGAGCATAGACCACATCAGCTTCACGCAGGTAGGGACGCGGCAAGGGTGTACGTTCATCGATCGCCTTACGCTCATACGGGAAGTGCGCCACATCCATATCTTCATTCCCCACTGCCTGTGCCCATCCCCATGATGCAGTTCCAATCGTAATCAACAGAACTCCCCAAATTTGTTTCATAGCCATATTGCTTTCTCTAAATTATTTGACAGTAAGGGTTACCCCATTATCAAGACGGACCTCCCCTATGCCTTTTGATCGAGCATAAATATTGGTCACAATAATCATATCACCCCGCTTAGCATTTCGGAAAAGTGATTGAGCTTGGGGCGGGACCGAAGGCCCTTGAACATTAAAAAACTGGGCTGGTCCCCGACGTGGCTGATAAATAAGCTTATATTTGGTAACCCGAAACTTAATTCCCTCAAAAGCAAATCCCTGCCCCATTCGGGCCAACACGAAACGAACCGTCTTCAACTCGCCCCGGCTAATTTCACCACTGGCTTTAGAGCCCAAATAGGCCGTGGGTTTGGGAACCGGTTTCACCTTAAATTCTTCGCGTCCTACGAACTTTTGCTTTCCATCTGATGTGCGTACATAGGCAGATATCACCGATTTGCGACCCCGTTTTACCTTGGCAATATATTTTCCATTGCGCCCCACCAACGACCCATTGGATATGGAAGCCGACACCTCGGAGGGCTTATAGCCCGGCACTGACACAGAAATCGGATTGTCTAAGCCAATGTACAGCACTTTCATCGCATCCGCCGAAATAATTGCCGGAGCCTTAAATACATCATATTCCAACGTATCCTGATATGTTTTCTTCTCCCCTGTTTTCGGATTTACTAACTCGATAATAATCGGATACTGCTTCGTGCCTGGCGCATTGGGGACCTCTTCAAAAACACCTATTCCATTGGCACCCACTTCCAATTCATGCTCTCCCACTTTAATTTTCGGGGGTGTCTTGGTGGCCATCTGAGCACTTAAAAATATCTCCGCATGAAACTTCTCACCTACCGGCACGCTGGTCTTACGTGCTTTCACAATTGGAATAAAGTCCTTTACCTCAAAAGCTGTAGCGCCAATCTGACTAAACATAAAAGAAGTGAGTTCTGCCTCTGTGGCCTTTACATCACTTTGTATTTTTGACAAAATGGCCACTGCTCCCGCGAGCGGCACATGATGAAATGTAAATGTCTTCCAATCCATTTTTTTCCCTCCAGTTTCCTCCTTCGTAGGATTATCTGCCCGCAGCACAATCCGCTTCGCGATATCATCGATATTGACCCCCGGAAACATATTTGCATTTTTACGGATCAGATCGAGCATTTTCTCGCGGGTCTCATTGATTTTCGCCTGGAGTTTGTCCCCCTCCTTTTTCTCGATCATAATTCGCGTGGCAACATCGATATCGTCTTTGGAAATGAGCTTGCCGGTCTCCAAATATGCCTCTTCCCCTTCTTCATATGGTTGCCCCGTCTCTTCAATCATTTGCTTTTTGAGGGCCACAATGTACGTATCCAAATCACGAGCATAACTCTGCACCTTTTCAGCCAATTCATAGTAGGGCTGAGCCCTGGAATCTCGCTTAAGGCGCTCAGCAAACGACTTCATTGTCTCATCGGTCTTCTCCTCAATAATGTCGGTGGTCTTTTCAATCCCTTTATTGAGGTTTTCAAACGCTTCCAACACCTGTCGGGAAACATTGAGGGCCAGGAGCGCCAGCAAGACCAAGTACATCATATTGATCATAGCCTGGCGCAACGGGTTAACATTACCTCCTACTGCCATTTGATCATTTTTTAGGGATAGATTTGCAGAAGCTCATTCATCAATAAAACATATTGGCGTGCCCTATTCCATTATTTATTGGGCAGCCCGCATTGCATTGATCATACTGCCATAGAGGGTATTCAGTCGGGATAGGTTATCCCGCAACTGTTGCAGTTGTTCTTTCACCTCTGCCGTCTGAGGTTCTGCTTCAGCAATGTGTGCAATGGATCGGGCCAAGGCTCCATGATACTTGCCCATGGCATCCAGGTGTTCCTTCACCTCTCCCAGTTCTGCATCGTAAAGGCGGTTTAATTCTTTGAGGGATTGGGTAGTGGTTTGCAGCTGGGCTAAATACTCCTTAGTGTTGCCTGCTGCATCTCCTACCACTTGTACGGTTTGACTGGCCATCCCCAACGCCTGGGCATAACGTTGCGTTTCTGAAGCTCCCTTTCGCATATTATCTGCCAGATCTTTGCTGGCACTTACCACCTGCGAAATATCACCCAGCTGATTCGCTGTTTGGGTAAGCTTTTCGATGGATGATTTTAATCCCTGAAACGTTGTAGTTTCAAGTTTCACTTGCTTAAGAAGTTCATCTACTTCTTCAATCTTGGATCGGCTTCGTCCTCGCCGATCTGTTTTCTCGCCACCTGCCAGCTCAGGGTAAACCAATGTCCAGTCCACTTCTTCTTTCTGCGGTTCAAATGCAGAAATGAAGAATATGAATGCTTCGGTCCCCAAACCTACAATAAGCATAATATCCGCGCCCTTCCAGTGAAGAATCTTAAAAAGGGCTCCGATAATCACAATAGATGCTCCAATCCCATACGCTTTGGCCATGATGTTTTTAAAGGCCTTGCTTTCGAGAAACGACTGTTGCTTCGAATGTTGTGCCATGTCTTTCGTGATTTTTTAAGATTGAATAAGAAGTTTGATTGCGATTGTAGCTTGCATACTACTACAAAACAAGCTAACGGTCATGAATTGAGCGCCCCATAAAAGTCATCACACAACGGAATCCTATGTAGGACTTAGCGGTATCCTGATATTCATATGCACGTGACCCAATTTGCAAGAAATAGCCAACGTCCTTCCACGATCCGCCCTTCACGACCTTTCGCTTCTTTGTCACGGGGTCATCATCTTTTGCATCATAGTAGTAGTACGGATTTAAGTCGTCCAGATAGGCATTCAACACTTCATCGTAAGCAGTACTGGTCCATTCTGCCACATTACCTGCCATGTTATACAGCCCATAGTCGTTGGGAAAGTACATATCGGCCCGCACCGGATAAAAGCCACCATCCTCTGTATAGTTACCCCGCAACGGTTTGAAGTTGGCAAGAAAACACCCTTTACTATTGCGCAGGTAAGGGCCTCCCCAAGGATAAGGATTATGGACGCGCCCCCCATGGGCTGCATATTCCCATTCTGCTTCAGTAGGGAGGCGGAATGGCACCAGGGTTGGCTGTCCGAATCGCCTCAACCAACTGTTGAGGTATTCGGTGCGCCAATGACAAAATGCTTGGGCCTGTTTCCAGTTAACCCCCACGACGGGATAGTCGTCGTAAGCTGGATGGAAAAAATACGCAATTGCCATCGGGTCATTAAATGAATAGCTGAAATCGCGAATCCAACACAGCGTATCGGGATATACAGGCACTTTCTCTTCGCGAATAAAGGCAGAGCGTGGCTTGGGATTTAGCTTATTTTCCAGCTTCGCTGCCTCGTGCAAATCATACCACTTGTAGTGGTAGACAATCTTCGAAATATTCAACTCAAATCCAGGTTCCAGCTTATCCTTCCCTTGATAGGCAATGTCCGCCAGCATATCCTGCGTTTCCATATCCCCCCAGTCAATTCGAGCACGCCAATTGATGCGTTCGTTGTCTTCACCTTCGTTTTCGAGATGGTCGCCACCAAGCAACTTATGTGCAATGGAGTCGCGTACCCAATAGACAAACTGACGATATTCATTGTTGGTAATCTCAGTGGCATCCATGTAGAATCCATGGATCGATACCTGGCGTGACCGATTGGTCAAAGCATATAACACGTCCTGATCTGATTGCCCCATGTGATACGTTCCAGAAGGAACATAGACCATCCCATAGGGTTGACGGTGAAACCACGGGCGCCGTCCTTGCACACCAATCAGTTCTCCTCGATCACTCACCGAACATGAAGCGGTAAGGATTCCGATCAGGGCGATTGACCACCATTTCTTCTTCATGCGAAGTAGGATTTTCAGGGGCGGGGCAAATATATCATTTTTTCTTTTCCATTCCATAACCAAGAAATTTTACAAGAACCGAGGTGTCCAGATGATGTGATCCGTTTTTTCACGGGCCTTCACTTTTATCTTAAAAAAGTATTTCACCAGCACTTCGTGCGTCCCCCCTCCTTGGATCAGGCGCGTCATGGTAATGTCGTAAGAATAGCCAACCCATAGATCCGTGCGCACCTTCATCCCCCCTAACAATGAAAGGGCATCACCGGTACGAAAGTTAACCCCACCCCAAAACCGAGTTCCAACATCTGCATTTAAGCCGATATCTAACTGACCCCGGGATCCATCCGTTTTATACAACAGTCGTGGTTTGAGCAAGATTGTGGGGCTAAACTGATAATCATACCCTCCGTAAAGATATAGGTGCGGCTTATAGTCGTAGACAGCGCTCCCCCACCGGAACGTCGGGTTGGTCAGATGAAGGACTGACAGGGAAGCAAACCAGTTTTTCCTTTCAAACAGAAATCCGATGGCGGCATCGACTGCAAAATCCTGTCCTCCCAATCCCGTAATTTTAGGGTCGCCAGGGTCGGCATAAACCCATGTACCATTAATAGACTTTTGAATTCCCCCCACTGTAAGCCCCACTGTCATGTCTCCGAAGGCAAACGAGCGACGATATGCGGCACTTATGTTAGCATAAATCGACTTTTCAAACGCTTGTTGGTCTTGAATAAGGTTGATCGCCACACCTTTAACCGCCTTTCTGAAGGGAAACTCTGCAGTAAAAAAAAGCGTTCGTGGTGCTTTCTCATCGTGGGGTCCCTTGAAAAACGTCCACTGGTTATGGTAGAGGAGAGTAAGTGCAGGCATATGCACATCTCCGGTAAATGCTGGATTAAAGTGGGTTCGATTGAGGCGATAATGCGTCTGATAAGGGTCCTGTTGAGACCATAGCCAAGAGAATGTTCCTAAAAACATGCCGCATGTGATGGCGTATTGACGTAGGGACATCATTCAAGCGGTTAGCTATTGGGCGGTCAAAGATAACCTTTTTTCTTTACTCCCGAATATACACTTGCGGAGTCGGATCCGCGAGCATCTTCCCGATTTCAAACAGCGGATGATGAGGCCAACGTTGATTCCACCACTGCCGCAACGCCCCGGCCCGCTCGGATGCAACTGACAGCAGCAACCCACCACTGGTTTGAGGGTCTGCCAAGATGGGGGCCCATCGTTCGGAAAGTCCCTTCACCCAACGGGCATACGAACGAAGGTTGCGACGTGTGCCACCAGGGACGCACTTTTCGGCAACATAGCTTTCGATACGGGGAGTAAGCAACGGAATTCGGGCGGGAACAATTTCCGCAGCACATCTCGATGCTTTACACATTTCGAGGAGATGGCCCAGCAATCCGAATCCAGTGACATCTGTCATGGCATGCACCTCCGTGAATGGAGCCACTTCCGCTCCTTGAATATTGGGTTTTTTCATCCATTGGACAGCGGCATGGTAATCGCTGCTCTCCGCTTTTCCTTGTTTTTGGGCAGTACTAATGATGCCAATACCAATAGGTTTAGATATAAAAAGGATATCACCTGGCTGAGCACCTCCATTGGTTTTGAGGTGTTCGAGGGGGATCCATCCATTAACGGCAAGTCCAAAAACGGGTTCCGAATTATCGATACTGTGCCCACCGGCTAAGGGGACCTTGAGCTGGGCACAAAGGTCTGCTGCCCCCCGAAGCACTTCAGAAGCAAGCTCGATAGGCAAGTGGTCTACTGGCCATCCGATCAGCCCCAATGCCAGGATGGGCGTCCCTCCCATGGCATAGACATCACTGATGGCATTGGTTGCAGCAATCCATCCGAAATCGTAAGGATCGTCCACAATGGGAAGGAAAAAATCGGTTGTAGCAATCAGAGCATGGGTATCGGTCAGTTGCAACACTGCGCCATCGTCACAATGTTGCTGCCCCACTATCAACCGAGGATGGTGTTTCCATTCGGGTAGTCTTTCCAAAAGATTCTGCAGTATTGCGGGTCCCAATTTGCATCCACATCCCGCGCCATGGCTATATTGCGTCAGTTTGAATGTGACCGAATTCATTCTTTTTGAGTAGCTTTATCGATGGTTGCCCATAAATTCCATTAAGGATATTACTTTTGCGGCATCTTTCTGCCGGTAAAAGTGCCGCCAAGGATGCCCGAAAAATACATATTCGACCATAAGTCCCATCGTTTTGTTCCCTACCAATGGGGATGGAAAGAGTGGATATGGTATGGATTGGTTGGGATTTCCCTGATGATGGGGGGGGCTGCGTTAACGATATATGCTTTCAGTCGATATGTGGATACTCCGGAAGAGCGCATGCTTCGGCATAAGGTACTGAGTTATCAGATTGAAGTAGAGAAGCTGCAGCAGCGAGTAGAAGATTTGTCAGCAGTAGTAGCCTCTTTGCAAGAAAAGGATGAAAAGATCTACCGGGTAATCTTCGAAGCGCCCCCCATTAGTAAGGATGTTCGTGAAGGGGGGTTCGGGGGGGCACCTCGTTATGCGGAACTGCGAAGCATAGATGAGTCGGGGAGTGTAGCCAATTTAGCCCAAAAAGTGGATCAATTAAGTAGCCAATTGTACTTGCTGACGAAATCGTATAATGAAATATCCAATCTGGCACGTAAGAAGGAAGATTGGGCTCGCCACAAGCCGGTGATTATGCCAATTCCTGGCAACAAGATCAAACGCTTTGCTTCGGGGTTTGGTTATCGGATTCATCCTTTCTATAAAATACGCAAGTTTCATAAAGGTGTTGACTTTTCAGCGCGTCGGGGCACTCCCGTCTATGCCACGGGTGATGGCGTGGTCCAAATGGTCAAGCGTTCGCGCAAAGGGTATGGTAACATGATCATCATCGACCATGGTTACGGTTACAAAACGCTTTATGCCCACTTGTGGAAATTCAACGTGCGGCCAGGCCAAAAGGTCCGGCGGGGGGATGTAATTGGGTATGTGGGTAGTACGGGACTATCAATGGCGCCTCACTTGCACTATGAGGTGCATAAGAACGGCCAACCTGTCAACCCGATTTACTATTTCCATAACGACCTGACACCGGATGAATATGCAGAGTTGATTGAAAAGGACCGTCAGACTCATCAGTCGTTTGATTAATGCGTGAGCGTTCGATCCAAGAGGCGGCACGAGAAGTAGGCGTTACCGAATCAAAAATCCGTTTTTGGGAACGTACGATCAAAGGGCTTCGTTTCCCCCGAAGTGCCACAGGGCACCGCGTCTTTTATGATGAAGACATCGAAGTGCTCCGGTATATCAAATTCTTGCGGGAAGACAAGCATATTCCTCTTGAACAAATTTCCGACCTGTTGAATACCCATCGGCATATCTATCGGAAGGAATATCAGCTAATCGATCGGCTTGGGGCGGTTCGGCGATTTTTGGAAGAGGTGATCGAAAGCCTTACGAAGTAATCGTTGAATGAACATCGCTTTGTTTGAGCAGTGGCGTGAACGCATCGGATGGTGGTTGCGACCGCATCAAGCCGGGGCGAGTCCGTCCGGTTGCAGTGTGATTCGGTGGGAATCTGCCATGCAGGTCGCTGTATTGGGGATATGGGGGAATGGCCATTTGTCATTGCTTCGCTTTTCCACCCTACTCCAACAAAAGGGGAAGTCGGTAACGAAGGTATTTTTCGTAACGAACGCTTCTGAACTTCCGACGTCACCACCTTCCGATACTTTCCTGTTACTATCAAAGGAACGGGATATATGGCGTCGTCCCCGAGTCAAAACGCTTCATCGCCTATTACAGCGTTCATTCGACGTAGTACTCAATTTGGCAAGAGAGGAGGTATTTGCCCTGCACTACCTGGCATCGATAATGCGAGCCCCCCTAAAAATCGGAATTGCTCGGGAACGTTATGAAACCGTCTACGACGTTATCCTGGATGTTCCACCCGACCATTCCTTTCCGCAGGTTTTAGCTATTCTTCGCCAAACACTGACTGCCCTTCAAAAAAGCAGTTGAGGAGACCTGACCGACTTTACATGTGCTTCGACGTATCGATTGGAGGGCACCGGAGTTGCTGTGATTACACCTTTTCGAAAAGATCACTCACTGGACAAAGAGGCGTTTGAACAATTAGTCGATCACTTACTGGGGGCAGGTATTGATTTTATTGTTGCCCTGGGCACCACTGCCGAAACGCCTACCTTGAGCATCCAGGAACAAAAGATCATCCTGGATATCGCTCATCGGCAGTGCCGTACTCATCGAAAGCTCCTGGTTGGAGGCTGGGGTGGTAATGCTACAGAGGCCTTAATGGATCGTCTGGATCAACTACCTTACGAACAATGCGATGCACTCTTGTCGGTAACCCCCTACTACAACAAACCCAACCAGCGGGGACTGATAGCACATTTTACACGTTTGGCCGATGATGCTCCGGCACCACTTATCCTCTACAATGTGCCTGGCCGAACCGGCATTGACATGGACGTGCCGACCATCCTCGAATTGGCTCAACATCCCAATATCATTGGCATCAAGGAAGCCTCGGGTAATGTGATCAAGCAGCTGGAGTTGCTCCGGCGTGCTCCCGCCGACTTTGCTATTCTTTCTGGTGATGATGCCTTAGCCCTCCCGCAGATGGCCATGGGCATGCAAGGAATTATTTCGGTGGCGGCCAATGCCTATCCGGCATCCTTTTCCCAGATGATACGGTACGCCCGTGATGGGGAGCTTCCATCTGCCCAACGCATTCATTATCAAATGTTACCAATTCTCCATGCATTATTTGAAGAAGGTAATCCCACTGGCATTAAGGCACTACTGGCCCATCAAGGGCGCATCGAAAACGTGCTGCGCCTTCCCTTGGTAAGCGCCTCACCTGCCCTTCAACAACGCCTGGCTCATTTGCACCAAGCAGTAAATGCTGTCCTTTCCTAATTGCCCCATGAAACTGATCGATACCCACGCCCATCTGTTTCTTCCGGACTTTGCAGAAGACATAGATGCGGTTGTAGAGCGAGCCCGCCAATTCGACGTACACAAAATATACCTTCCCAATATTGATTCTGCTACCCTTCAACCCATGTATGATTTGCAGGCTGCTTATCCCGACATGTTTGAAGTGATGATCGGGTTACATCCTGGATCGGTGAATGCACAGTGGCAGGAGCAACTTGCCGAGATTGAATGCCACCTTCGGGCACGCGCTGATCAAGTGGTAGCCATTGGGGAAATTGGGCTGGATTTTTACTGGAGCCGGACATTTGAATTCCAACAGCGCCAAGTGTTCGAGATACAACTTCAATGGGCCGCAGAAATGAACTTGCCGGTGGTCCTTCACACGCGCAATAGCTTTGATGCAACGTTGGAAATGATCTACCCATACCTTGCAAAGGGGGTACGGGGCGTGTTTCATTGCTTCACTGGCGATTATGAAGCGGCCAAACGAGCCCTCAATGCAGGCTTTTATCTGGGCATTGGCGGTATAGTTACCTTTCAAAACAGCAGGTTAATTGAAATGATCCAGAAAGTTGGTTTAGATCACATTGTATTGGAAACAGATGCACCTTATCTATCGCCGTACCCCCACCGGGGACGACGCAACGAAAGTGCCCACGTTCGCATCATTGCCAATTTTATTGCTGAACGGCTGAACGTGCCCATAGCGGCAATTGCTCAGAAGACCACTGCCAATGCTCGTCGTGTTTTCAGAAAATGAACCCTTCTTTCTTTATTGGATTGCATTCTACAAGGGCATGGCAGGATGAAGTATTGCTCCCAAATTCGATAACCCTTCCTAGAATATTATCTTTGCCCACCTTGAAAAGTGAATGGATTTACGATGGCATTAAACAAAGAACAGAAGCGGGAAATTTTTGCCAAATATGGGAAAGGTCCTACGGATACGGGATCGGTGGAAAGTCAAGTAGCATTGCTGACAATACGGATCAACGAATTGGCTGCGCACCTCAAACGCAATCACAAAGATCACTCGGCCAAGCGCAGCTTGTTGCGAATGGTAGGACGCCGTCGCAAGATCCTTAAATACATTCGTAGGAACAACATTCAGCGATACCGTGAGTTGTTGAAGGCACTGAACCTGCGGAAGTAAGTCAAGTTAGGAAGCAATGGGAAAATTAGGAACGCAGGAGATGCGATTTCAGATCGGTGAACGGGAAGTGGTCTTGGAGTTTGGCAAACTGGCCCGTCAGGCGGATGGAGCGGTGGTGCTTCGTGATGGGAAATGTGTGCTGCTAGCCACAGTGGTATCGGATGAAACCCCGCGTGAAGGTGTCGATTTTTTGCCCCTGACCGTCGACTATATGGAAAAGTTTTCGGCGGCAGGACGCTTTCCGGGTGGTTTTT
>CAYVLB010000058.1:0-11085 GCA_964452325.1 uncultured Sphingobacteriales bacterium
TAGATCAATACTTGGCTGAACTCCCGAAACAGACACAGTTAGTCGTTCTACCAGAAATGTTTTCCACTGGTTTTTCAATGGATCCTGCCTCATTAGCCGAACCCCCTAAGGGGCCTACTTTCGATTGGATGCGGCAATGGGCTACTCGCCTAAATGCTGTCTTGATCGGATCCGTCATAACCCGCGACAATGGACAATACTTTAACCGCTTATATTGGGTAATGCCAGATGGCACAAGCCACACCTATGACAAGCATCATCTGTTTCGAATGGCAGGTGAACACCAGGTTTACACTGCCGGAACTCAACGGGTTGTCATTGAATGGGCGGGCTGGCGATGGCTACCGGTAATCTGTTATGATCTTCGGTTTCCCGTATGGCTCCGCAATGTTGCTCCGTATTACGATGCGTTGATTGTTATTGCCAATTGGCCGGATAGCCGAGTAAAGCATTGGCGCCTTTTATTGCGGGCCCGAGCCATTGAAAACCAAGCCTATGTTATTGGTGTCAACCGAGTGGGCAAAGACGGTCATCACATATATCACAGCGGATACTCCGCAATCATCGACCCCCAAGGGAATGCCCTAACTGAGGCAGCACATGTTGAAAATGTCATACATTCTGAACTCAATCTTGCAATCATCAAACGCACCCGTCGACATATGCCATTCTTAGGCGATTCCGACACTTTCAACCTCCAAGTCTAAAAAAACAGCTACTCCCTAGCATTATCGCACTTGGCGGGGTCATCGCCACATACTGGACACGATATCCCACGCCCTCGCATAAGGGGATTGTTTGAACTGCACGTGCCCCGCGGTTCAGCATCCCGCACCAGCAACATCCGAATCCCCAACATCAACACCACAAGCACCAGCAATACCAGCATCGCCAAAATCGTCTTCCACATCATGACGCTAATATTATTCCTTATCCTTCGGCAAAGGTAAGTAATGCCCGAGATGGTGCAATTAGTCGGCGCACGCGGGGCATTCGAAAAAGAACCATCAACCGCAATGAATGAGTCAACACCGCATGAGCTATGTGCATATTTTGACGAACCTCTTCGATAAGCTCTTCAATAGCATCCGCAAAAAGAATAACTTCATCTTCCTTCCACCTCCCCTCCCGTAAATATTGACGGACTGCGCGAAGCATGTGTTCCAGCAACGATCGGACTCCCTCCCGGCCATATTCATGCATCCGTTGGGCAATCTGCCAAACTTTCAAAAGATTATTTTGTCGAACTGCATCACGCCAGACTTGGAGAGCACGCAATGCTTTTGGCCATGTTTCACCCGTAACATGTCTTAGCAATCCCGGGCATCCTTCAAGCACCTCATACAGGGTTTCTGCCAATTCCACGTCTACCTCCAATTGATTGGCTGCCTTTACAAATTCTTCTTTATCCATGCGTTGCATCCGGTAAATAATGCTCCTGGAACGAATCGTCGGCAATACCGCCTCCAAACGCTGGGTAATTAAAAAAAAGTAGGTACTCGGAGGAGGTTCTTCAAGGGTCTTTAACAAAATATTCCCTTCCTTCCCCAAGTATTCCGCCAACCAAATAATAAATACCTTTCGGCTGCCTTCCGATGCATGAAGCCGAACTTTCTCCTGAAGCGTTCGCACTTGCTGGACGGCAATATTCCCCTGTTTCCCCGAAGCCCCCAGACGTTCCATCCAATCAGCATATAAAAGGTATGGATCTTCCATTATCGTTTCACGCCATACCCCCATTACCGAGGCCATATCCTTCGCAGCTGAGGCAGTAATCGGAATTAAATAATGTACGTCCGGATGAACATGTGCAATAACTTTTTGACATCCAAGGCACCGACCACATGGCCTTCCGGCTTCTTCCGATTTACACATTAGCCATTGAACCGCCAACAAAACTTCGTGGAGCGCCCCTTGCCCAGGACGCTCTACGATCAGATAGGTCCCACCGCCTTTTCGTTGCCAATACTTTTCAAACTCGGCAATTAAAGCACCCCTCCTACGCATTTTAAATACAACTAACTACCATAGGTCATGCCACGTCGTCCCATCATAGCACCTTAACTTATTGGTGCCGCTATCAAAATAAATATCACCTGCCGAAGGTGAAGTAGGCGTCGAACTGGGTTCGAGACGCAACACATCTTTGACATGCACGGTAGCGGTAGGACTATTCATACCAAATCCGACGTTGCCGTTCTTGAGAACGACCATAGCATTAGAACGAGACAAACTGCTCGATCCGTTGCCCACAATAAAAACCGGTTCGCTAGGGGTCCATCCGCTATTACTTCCCAAGGGCTCATTCCAAGTACCGAGCACCACTTGATAAGCCCGGGCAATATTATCCACGCCTAAGGACATGCCCTTCTCTCCTTGGACAAGGCTATAATACCCTATTGCAGTTCCATGAGCAGCTGTATTTTCTGTTTTGGCATAATGCCCAATAGCTACCGAATTATTTCCATATGCTTTGGTGTTCGCTACACTAATGGCCACGGCCTGAGTTCCATAAGCCTGTGCCTCAAAGCCCACCGCAGTAGATTTGTTGCCATACACTTTAGCCGTATATCCCAGCGTGACTGCTCCCGTAGCATCTTTATCTCCATAACACCCTTTCCCAATAATCACACTCTGATATCCCGCCGATTGTGACATCGACCCAATAACGACCACCTCAAGGCCGTTCGTTGCATCGGGAAGGACGTTGTAGGCTTTCGATTGATATCCTATTACAATACTCCGCGCAGTGGTCACTGTGCATTCGGCCCCGATCGTGATGGCAGGATCAAGATTAAAATAATGATTTGACGTTGCCCCATTCTGATAAGTCCGATTGTTCATGCCAATAGCCATCGAACCGCTGCGATCCAGATCGTTAGATGCTCCAATAGCAAAAGATCCCCATAAAAAATGCCCTCCCAAGGCATTACTTGATCCGATTGCAACAGACATCTGATAGGTACTGGACAAGTTGTTATTAGACCCCATTGCCATCCCATTACCTACGGTGTTGCTACTACCAAAAGCAATCGATTGATTGCCCGAAACGGTGTTGCCACTTCCCGAGGCAAAGGCCGACTGGCCTGAAACCTCATTATTATCTCCAAAGGCAGCACTATAAATACCTACTTGAGACTGATCCCATTGGGTACCATTAACATAACCCGCCCGGAAGGCAGCTTTTTCACTGTACCAAAGCATTCGGCGCCCTGCACCAGATACCGGTGGTGGGCCTGCTGATGCAGTAGCATCTGTGTTCTCAACTGCTGATACAAGGTTCCCCTGGTCATCAACCAAAAAATAGGTTTTGCCACCAAAGTCGCCCCGTATTAGGTCAGAGGTATACGAAGCCGGCACTTCAATATGTAGCCGAGCCGTGGGAGAAGTGGTACCAATACCCACTTCCTGGGCATTCATTACTAAAACCGTGGAGATAATGCCTCCACTAAGCCATCGAGAAAAACGATTCGCTGTCATAGCACCTTTATTTTTGAAGTGATTAATGCATCGTGATGCCGTCTTTTCATGCCTACGTGGATTTAGGCAGCAATACCTTCCAAATGTTAATAGCACCCTTTCCTTCTTTTGAATTCAGGGAAGTTTTTTCAAATGATGGACAAATTTATTCAAAAGAAATCTTTGTACTACTTCGTCATGCCATCAACGCCCAAGGACATATCTCCAAGGCAGGCCTTTCCCGAGCCCAAAAGGCATTAATGCATATTCGATCGATACTGGCACACAAGAACGTACAAGCGATCTACGTTACCGCCACCGAAGTCTTTCGGCGCTATCCTTCAGCCCAAAAGGTTTTGCAATTGGCACACACAATATTAGGTGTGAGGCCACGTCTAATCGATGGCATAACGGAAGCACAATTAGGTGCACTTGCAGCCCAAATCGAATTTGACGACGTAACCACTGCGTGGAGTATGGACATCGGAGGAGGCAGTACCGAAATAACTTTTCAACGAAAAGGACGGATGTTATTCGAGATTAGCTTACCCTTAGGATCTACTCATCTCACCCGCAAATTCCCATCCGTTACCACCCCACCGATCTCATCGGACCTCCAAATGCGCATTCTTGATTACATCCGCCGTCAATGGGAAAAAATCCCTATCTACCCCAGCCTGTCCCTCATTGGCATTGGAGGTTTTTTTGAAACCCTCCGACGACTTACCTGCCAACGACAAATGCTCCCTGATTCGTTTGTGCACTGGCAACATGCTTTTCTCCACCACCCCAAGTCGCATTGGCTGTCTTATCCAATCCCCAATTTCCGTATTCCCCTATTGCCGATATGTGCTTTATTGGTAAGATCTTTCATGGAGTATCAACAGACTTTTCGCCTATATCTGGCCACTTTTTCCCTCAAAGAAGGGCTTTGGATCGCCCATTGCCAAAATTCCCCTCTTTTTCACCGCATCTTTCCAGAAAGTGCCTCGACCGACTCCACAACCAATGAGGGACCATAGTAGATTAGCCCTGTAAATACTTCGGCAGCTGCTGCGCCTTCTTCAATTGCCGACTCCACATCATGCGGGGTGATAAGTCCTCCTGAAGCTATCACATCTACGCGGGGAGGCAGCATCTGTCGAAGAAGGTTACGCACTTTTCGGGCCTTGGCGCGGAGCGGAGCCCCACTGAGTCCACCGTTGTAATGGGTTGATAACGACAGCCCTGAAAAGTCTACGGTAGTATTCGTCGCTACCACCGCATCAATTGGGTATTGTTCGCACAGACGGGCAATGGCCAATAGGGCGTCAATGTCCAAATCTGGAGATATTTTGACCCACAGGGGCACCGAACGCAAATTGTTGTCGATTGCTGCTAAGACCGCATCTAATATGGGTGCTAATGCTTGAGCAGCTTGAAGACGCCTCAGGCCCGGCGTATTGGGTGAACTGACATTCACTACAAAAAAATCCGCGGCATCACCGACTATTCGTACAACCTCCGCGTAATCAGCAGGCGCCTGGCCGGGAGGCGTATCCTTATTCTTCCCAATATTCACACCCACCGGTACGGAACAACGACGACGCTCAAGATAGTAACGGGTCCGGTGCGCCCCCTCATTATTAAATCCCATCCGATTGATCAAGGCTTGGTGAGTGGGGAAGCGCCATAATCGGGGCGGAAGATTCCCAGACTGGGGGCGGGGCGTTACTGCCCCTACCTCCATGAAGGCAAAGCCCAATCGGGACAATGCATCCACCCATCGGCCCGTTTTATCAAGTCCAGCCGCCAACCCTACCCGATGAGGCAAATGCAAACCGCCAATCCGACAACGCCGCCCTACTTGCAGCTGAGGAGGGTTAAAACACCGTGCAATGAGTGCTAATAGATGCATGTTGCAAGCATGGGCTGTTTCAGGCGGTAGGTGAAACCACAAAGGACGCAACCATCGATACGCCCAATGTACCCCTCGCACCGGGAATTTCATGGGGCTAACCGTTCAACACACCACCCTTTCGTAGTACGGCTATAGCGGATTCGATCATGGAGGCGTGAAGGACGCCCCTGCCAGAATTCAAACTCTTCGACGTACAGCCCGTAAGCCGCCCACTCTCTAGGTACAGGAATCTCTTGCCCCTTATATTTCCGAATGGCCTCCTCAAAGCGTTTTTCCAAAAATCGGCGATTGGGCACAGGCTGACTTGGGGGGAAATCAAGGCACTAATTTGACTCAGACGGGGACGTTGATGAAAATATCGTTCGGCAAACGAGCGGGGTAATAGACGAACAGGCCCCCGGGCCCGGACCTGTCGTTCCAAGCGTGGCCAATAAAAAAGAGCAGCAGCCCACGGAACACGTTGCAGTTGTTTACCTTTGGCACTGCTTTTCTGTGTAAAAAAGACCAACTGATCATCAACAACATATTTAAGAAGAACAGTTCGCACATCGGGATGACCCCGTTCATCAGCAGTTGCCAATGCCATAGCGGTAGGATCTTTCATTTCCTGTTGGACGGCGACTTGCATCCAATGATCGAATAAAGAAAACGGATTGTGAGGTACCCAACGTTCATCCAAAGGTGGGCCCTGATAATCGGAACGAAAATGCGAATAGTCCTTCAAGGAATTGATGCTTTGGATCAACACCCAAAAGTAGTATTCGGAAGCTTGGCAGTTGCTGCCATGGTGGGATGTTCCAACAACAGTACGCTGGCACCAGAACAGATACCAGACGTGCCAGTGTTTGTGCAAATCAACCTGAATAATCCCCAATATCAATTATTGGTATTGCCAGGCACGCATCTTTATATTGAGAATGCGGGTTACCGAGGCATTCTGATATGGCATGATTGGGACGGCTCGTACCGTGCATTCGATCGTGCATGTTCATATCATCCCCATGCAAAATGTGCATTAATCCACATGGATAGTAGCGATGCATTCATGAAATGTGGGCATTACGAACAAGCACAATGGATGCCCTGCTGCGCCTCCCGATTTGACCTTACGGGATGGCCGACGCAGGGCCCCGCAACCCTACCCTTACGCCAATATACCGTTCACTTTGAACGTTCATTACTCATCATCCAGAACTAACAAGGTGGGTCTTAATCCATTCCACAATTGCTTGTGCCAACAAGGGTTTCGGACGGCGTGAGAAATAGTAGGGCGTACCCCTCCGATCAAATATGGTCACTTCATTATCATCGGCACCAATTCCACCACCCCGCGAAGGATGATTTAACACGATAGCATCCAACCCTTTGCGCCGCAGCTTTTCCATAGCATATGTCGGTCCATGATCGGTCTCCAAGCTGAAGCCAATAATCCGTTGGTGAGGACAACGCATATCCGACAACATCTGCAATATGTCGGGATTGGGAGACAACTCGATCAACATTCGTTGACTTCCGGGTTGTTTCTTGATCTTATGGATGCTGAACTCTCTCGGGCGAAAGTCTGCCACTGCAGCTGCCATGATCACGCCATCCACATGTGGGAAATGATGTTGGCAGCGGGATAACATCTCTTCTGCAGTGGTAATGCGTTCAACAATAAGGCCGATCGGATCTGGCAAACATGTTGGACCACTAATCAAGACAACCGTCGCACCTGCTTGATGTAAAGCTTCAGCCAGAGCATATCCCATCTTGCCAGAAGAAAAGTTGCCAATGAAACGAATCGGATCCAGTGGCTCATAAGTGGGTCCGGCAGTAACCATCCACCGTTGCCGATCAAATGCCAATCCCATGGGCTTGTAGTTCGGCAATAATCTGGTGGGGTTCAAGCATCCGACCGGGGCCTTCTAGCCCGCTGGCTAAAACACCTTCCTCGACAGGCAACACCACATGGTTACGGCGTTCAGATAAGATCCTGAGATTGTTTTGTGTCGCAGGATGACGATACATCCCCACATCCATTGCAGGGGCCACAAATACCTTTCCAGCAAAGGAAAGATAGGTTAGCAATAACAAGTTGTCTGCCATTCCATGTGCCATGCGGGCAATCAGGTGGGCCGTAGCAGGTGCAATGATCATCACATCTGCCCATTCGGCCCGCTCAACGTGATCAATCCATCGGCCCTCTGGAGTAACAACTTCCCACTCGCAATCTTCGGATAACGTCGAAAAAGTCAATGGGGTTACAAAACGGCAAGCCATCGGAGTAAGGATAACGCGTACCTGCCACCCTTTACGTTGCATTGCCCGTAATAATACCACCCCTTTGTAGGCAGCAATTCCACCCCCTACTCCCAAAATTACCTTCAATGGGGTGTGGTTGACCGACTTTCTTGTGGTCGACGTTATTGCAGTGAGGATTTCGAGTGGTGATTATCCTTCCGAACCAGAAGTAACACCCGTACGTTGATCATGCCACTGCAAGCGCCCTTCCAAGTATTCTTCAATAGCTACCAAGTGGGGCTTAGGCATCCGTTCAAAAATGCTAACGATTTCTGTACGCTCTTCAACCTCGTGAGGACTGAAATCGCCCGGTTCCAACGCGTAGCTCTCTAAACGCGTTCGTAAGTCTTCGGTAATCAGCTCATTGAGCTGATTGGCCCGAAGGGCCATCACATAAACCGACTGATAAAAGTTGCCCGTAGGCCGGATAATTTGATCGATGTTATAGGCCTTAATCTCCCGTGGATACTTCCTTAACTCCCGAATCTTCATGCTGAGTATTTTTTTTCAAGCCTTGCCGAGCCCTTGCCATGGTCCGCCCCACTGAAGGTGCAAATTTACTATTCGGAAAGGAACTCAAAAAAGCTTCCGCATAGCGGATGGCCTCTTGAAAACGCCCCGCTTGCTTCTCGGGTGCACTACGCAATGCCAACTCATAAGCATCCATCGCTCGAATGTACATGAGTCGTTCACGCTCAGAAGTAGTGGGATATACCTGCAAAAAGTAATTCACCAACCACACCACCGCTTTATAGTCTTCGACCTGATGGTAAACATAGGCCTGCCGTATATCCTTAAACTCCAGTTTTCTTTGTAGTTCTACAATAAACGAGTCAATGCGATGCTTAAGTCGGCTTTGAGGATACCGAGCCGCAAACAGTTGCAGCACCTCAATCGCTTGCTGGGTATTCGTCTGATCAAGCTCCACCGGTGGCGATGCCAAGTAGAGCGAATATCCGTAATAAAACAAGGCTTCTTCGGCATATGGACTGCCCGGGAAATTCTCGTGCACTTTTTTGAAGTGATAAGCAGCAGTCAGGTAGTTACCCAATTGAAAATGGGTAGCTCCTAAATAATAAATCACCTCATCAGCCCCCGTACCCACGCGATAGTCAAACAATACATCTTCGAGAAGGGTCAACACCCGATGATATTGTCCTTTTTCATAATATTCTTTGGCCGCTTGGAGCTTTTGTTCGGGTGTGCCCTTGCGAAGCACATGATGATAGTGGCTACAACGGGTCGCTATACCTACCACCAACACCCCCAACATCCAACGCGAAAGTACATTTCTCATGGCGACAAAAATAGAAGTCCGAGCTATGTAATCCAAGTCCATCTGTAGTCAAAAACGGTCAAATCGTATTGCGGACATGGGCCAGCTGTTGTATAAGGGAAGGAGTAACTTCGAGTTGATTACCTACGGCCACTACGGTAGCCCCTGCTATCCATGCAGCACGTGCTTGCTGAGGTGTTCGAATCCCGCCTCCGACAATCAAGGGAAGGGGGACGCGTCGTTGCACTGCTGCAATTATATCCGGACTGACTGGTTCACAAGCCCCACTTCCGGCATCGAGGTATACAAGCCGCTGTCCCATATATCGACCCGCCAAAGCAGTCACCGCCGCCAATTGCGGGCGGTCTTTGGGCAATGGTATGGTCCCCGAAACATATTGAGCACTGCTAATACGTCCCCCTTCAATCAACAGGTATGAAGTCGGAATAACCTCCAGCCCATGACGCTCGATGAAAGGGGCAGCTTCAACGTGCTTGCCAATCAAATATTCCGGATTTCGACCGGACAATAGCACCAAAAATAGTACCGCATCCACACGACCCGATAATTGAAATGCACTTCCTGGAAACAGCAATACCGGTGTCGAGGTCTTGGTCTTGATCTGCCGAACCACTCGATCTGTTTCCACCCGATGCAAGAGGCTGCCCCCCACCAATATCAGGTCGACCCACTCACGTTGCGCTACTTGTTGAAGCGTGGTTTCCATAGCCTCAGAAAACACATCCGGATCAATCAACCACGCCAACAATGGTTGCCGATGATGGTATGCTGCACGGATACGTTGCTCAACAGGCCCCATATATTCGTTTGCTTTCGGCAAGCGAAGGTAATGCACCACAAATGGAACGGTAATAGGGACATGGATGTAATATAAAAAGAACAGGACAATGCAATGATAATTCTCTGTCGAAAGCCTGGAAAAACAGAAGAATCATAAATTTGCACGCCCGTTACAGGGTGACGGTCCAGTAGTTCAGTTGGTTAGAATGTCGGCCTGTCACGCCGAAGGTCGCGGGTTCGAGTCCCGTCTGGACCGCTTCTGATCCCGTAGCTCAGTTGGTAGAGCATTGGACTTTTAATCCAAGGGTCCTGGGTTCAAGTCCCAGCGGGATCACTTCGCTACGTTACGCCATGTATGGGGCGAGGTAGCTCAGCTGGTCAGAGCGCAGGATTCATAATCCTGAGGCCGAGGGTTCAAGTCCCTCCCTCGCTACTCCCCTTCATCGCCAAAACAAGCAGTACAGCGTTTTACGTGAGCATGGCTATCACTGTGGCGGTGTAAAAGCTGGCAAGCGTTCCAGCAATCATAGCGCGCAATCCAAGGCGTGCCAACTCGCCCTGTCGAGACGGCACTAAACTCCCAATGCCACCTATTTGAATTCCAATAGAGGAAAAATTGGCAAAGCCACATAATGCATAAGTAGCAATAAGGATGCTTCGTGGATGCGTTAGCAATCCCGCCTGCTTCATCTCTGCCAATGACACATAAGCATAAAACTCATTAAGAACGGTTTTTTCCCCCAACAGTTGTCCCACCTTCAACACATCAGCAGCAGGTACCCCCATCACCCACGAGAAAGGAGCGAACAGAATTGCCAAAATTGCTTGTAAGTTGAATGTGGTATAAGCACCGTCCGAAAGGATTCGAATCCATCGTTCCATTCCCAACACTTCTCCAATCGGCGGAAGAACCGCATTCATTAGGGCAACCAACGCAATAAAAACCAACAGCATAGCAGCAACATTGATTGCTAATTTGAGTCCATCACGCGTTCCAAGCACCACTGCTTCCAATATATTAGCTGCCCAAGAGCGCACCAATTGAGCCGAATGCATTTCAGGTGCGCGATCATCAGGGGGCACGAACATCTTGGAAGCCACTATGGCAGCTGGTGCCGATATGATGGATGCAATTAAAAGATGCGTTGCAAAGAGCCATTGTTCATGAGCATCCGTCCCCCCTAAGAACATCACATACGAAGCCAATACCCCCCCTGCAATAGTAGCCATCCCACTACTCATCAACGTATGCAGCTCCGACGTTGTCATGCGCGCAAGATACGGGCGAATCAACAAAGGGGCCTCCGTCTGGCCGATAAAAATATTGGCAGCAGTGGCAAGGCTTTCCACTCCCGAAATGCGCATC
>CAYVLB010000059.1:0-11064 GCA_964452325.1 uncultured Sphingobacteriales bacterium
ATAAAAACACACCAAGTAAAACACCTTAAAGATCGGCACTATTGACATGCTCCACAATTAATATTGCCCGTACGGATAAACATGCTTCGATGTGGCAGGAAAAATTCCTTCAATACCTGGCGCAGACCACAGATTCGCCCATGATGTTAGAGATCGAATCGGCACGCGGCAACTACCTATACGGACCCGGTGGACGACGTTACCTTGACCTGATTTCAGGAATCAGTGTATCTGTCATAGGTCACAACGTCCCCCAGGTGAAGGAAGCGGTATATCGTCAACTCAATCGGCACACCCACGTGATGGTATACGGTGAGTTTGTTCAGCCTGTACAAATTTCGCTAGCAGAACGACTTCTCCAATGGGCTGGCCCTCCATTCGAACGGGTCTATTTTGTCAATTCGGGTAGTGAGGCTGTCGAAGGTGCTATAAAAGTGGCCCGTCGATTCACAGGACGTCCATGGGTTGTTACATTCGAGGGGGCATATCACGGGAGTACTGCGGGGGCTTTGGCATTGGTCGGGAAGTCGTGGCTATCACGAGCCTATCGTCCCCTTCCACCGGGCGTACGACGATTACCATTTAATGATATTGACGCACTTGATGCGATCGACCACCATACAGCAGCGGTGATTGTCGAACCGGTGCAAGGCGAAGCGGGCGCTCAGCCGGCTCGACGTGCTTTCCTTCGAGCCCTACGAAAGCGATGCGATACTACTGGCTCCCTTCTCATCTTTGACGAAGTGCAAACAGGCATCGGACGTATAGGCGCCCGCTTCGCCTTGCACGCTTACAACATCACCCCCGATATCCTCGTAGTGGGAAAAGCACTGGGAGGAGGATTTCCCCTGGGCGCCTTTTTGGGGCCCGCTCATGTAATGGACGTGATTCGAAAGGACCCAATATTGGGACATATCACCACCTTTGGTGGACATCCCATCTCATGCGCAGCCGCTGAAGCTACCCTCCAAATTATCGAACAAAAGCAACTCATCAAAGAAGTACCCGCCAAAGAACAACTCTTTTTTCATCACCTTCCCCAACTGAAAGGAAAGGGATTGCTGTTGGCACTCCCAACCGAAGGACAACCTCAAACACACAATCTCATCCAACGCCTCTTACAACGAGGAATTATTACCGATTGGTTCCTCTTCCAGCCAGCCGCCATCCGAATTTCCCCGCCACTCACAATCACACCACAACAGATTGAGTGGGCCTGTCGTCAAATCAACGAAGCCTTATCAGAAATCACCTCCTAATCCGACTCCGAATCGTTCGCTTCATCATCGACGGAAGCAATTTTGCGAACACGTAGTAGCTCAACACGGCGAGGAGTGCCCCGCAATACTTCAAATTCATAAGGAAAAATTATAACCCGCTCTCCACGACGAGGGATATGCCCCATCTCATGGACCACCAGCCCTCCCAACGTTTGGTAATCACCTTTCGGCAAACCCATGCCATACTTATCGTTAAGATAATCTATTTCTAATCGGGCACTAAACTCATATTCTCCGTCCCCTATTTTCCTTTCATGAAGTTTTCCCCTGTCGAATTCATCTCGAATATCCCCCACGATCTCTTCGAGAATATCTTCTAAGGTTACTACCCCCACCGGAACACCATATTCATCAACCACCACCGCCAAGTTTTTACGATCCGCTATCATCTTCCGAAGGGTTTGCTCAGCCTTCATCGACTCAGGAAACACTGGCACTTCCATCAGCACTTCCCGTATATCCCGAGGACGCCGAAAAAGACTCACCGCATGAACATACCCGATAATCCGAGTCGGGTCATTGTCGTAAACAATAATTCGACTCACTCCATGCTGTTGAAACAGGCGACGCAATACTGCTTCTGAAGCGTTGACATCAATTGCCACCACTTCACTACGTGGCACTAAACAATGACGAAGCCTCACGTCAGGAAATGCCATTGCTCGACGCATCATGGTTATCGAGGCCGATTCTTGTTGCTGCCCTCCTGCTACCAACAAATACCAATCTTTAAGGGAAAAAACCGATGGCTCCCGCTGACCAACGCCCATGACCTTCCCAATCAATTCCACAACCCCCAATATCATCGCATAAAGAGGATATATCAAAACATACCACATCATTAACACAGGCATCACACGTAGCAACATCCGCTCCGGCATCCGATAAAACAACGCCTTGGGAAAATATTCTCCGAAAAGCAACACCGTAGCCGTAGATAGTCCTGTCGTCAACCAAAAATCAAGGACCGAAGTCCAAGCAATCCCCTGCCCCTCCACCCACGATTGCACCACCTGAGCAAATAGCAAAGAAAATATGACCAGCACCAAATTGTTGCTAATAAGGATAAACATTACAAATCGGGAAGGCTGTTCAAGGTGGGAACGCAAAAACCTGCCTATCCAACGACTTCGCCGGACTTTTACCAGCAAATACAATCGCTGCGAAGCATAAAATGCAATTTCCGATCCCGAAAACACCGCCGACAACACCAACGCCACCAATGCCCCTACTACCTCAACCCATGCAATTGAGAGCGGAATCTCATCCATAAGCAATGTTTACTCCCCAAAACGCCCCCACATATCTATTATTCCACTACAATCAATAATTGCCCCTTTTCCACCGCCTCACCCGCCACCACATGCACACTGGAAACAGTACCTCCTACATCCGATTTAAGCACATTCTCCATCTTCATGGCTTCCAATATCACCAATGGGGTTCCCTTCTCCACTTTTGCCCCTTCTTGCACCATTACTTTCAACACCATACCCGGCATCGGAGCCGATATCCGAACAGTCCGACTTCGCCCCTTTTCAGTTGTTTGCAACGATCGACGCAGGAAATCTATCGGGGTTTGTACCTCCACCGTTTGGCTTATTGGTCCCGTCACCATTTCCAGCCGACGCCCGGACCGATCTACTACAAAATGCGACGTACCCTCACCATCAGATACACGATATATCCCCTTCCCCACTTCCGTAATCGATCCATTCCATACTTGTCCATCAATCCATATTCGATCTCCTTCCGACTCCACAACGTATTCCCGTCCGCCGATTTGAATCATCCACCGACGCCGCATATTCACGATGAAACCTGTACTTCGAGCCATGGAGCTATTGCCCGATGCAATCGCTGGGCAACTTCTTCAACAGAGCCCACACCATTGACCCGACATAACTTACCTTGTCGTTCGTAATGGTCTAATAACGGTGCCGTCTTATTTCGATATTCTTCGAACCTACGACGAATCACTTCCTCACTATCATCAGATCGTCCTTCCACTTCTGCCCGATGTAACAAGCGTCTGATCAGCTCCTCCTCCGGCACCTCCAACGACACTACCACCCCTACCGACTCACCCAGTCCTTTCAACAGCCGATCTAAAGCCCGAGCTTGGGCTATGGTACGCGGAAACCCATCAAGAAGGAACCTTTTCTTCGGCAGCCGCTGAAGGGCATTGCGAAGAATTTCCACTGTGATCTCATCCGGGACCAACTCGCCCGCTCTCACAATTTCAGCCACTTCACGACCCAGCGGCGTTTTTCGGCTAATTTCTTCCCGGAATATGTTGCCTGTGGAAATATGATAAAATCCAAACGTATTCGCCAGGATTTGCGCTTGGGTTCCTTTACCAGCACCCGGTGGCCCGAACATTACAATGGTCGTCATGCTAACTTGGTTTTTGACTCCAATTTCAACGCATAAATCCCCGGTAGATTCCGACCCAATTGATCATAATCCAATCCATACCCCAGCAGAAAAATGTTGGGTACTTCAAAACCAACATAATCGACGTGCACGGGACGCTGTAACGCTTCCCGCTTCAGCAAAAGTGCAGCAACGCGTATCTCCTGCGGTGAATATTCCATCAGCTTATCTTGCAGGTAAGTGATCGTCAGGCCCGAATCAACAATATCCTCTAAAATTACGATGGAACGCCCCCGCAACGATTCATTCAATCCAATGAGTTCACGAATCTTGCCTGCCGAATGCGTCCCCTGATAAGATGCTAATTTAACAAACGAAATCTCACACAAAAAATCAAGATGGCGCAATAAGTCCGCCGCAAAGAAAAACGACCCATTCAAGATCGCCAAAAACAACGGGCGCTTATTACGCAGCTCCTCATTCATTCGGGCAGCAAGTTCCCGCACCCGGGCCTCCACTCTTTCGGCCGAAATCAAACGGCAAAACTCCTTGCCATGCACCGTAACACACTCAGGAAACATCAGCGAACGGGTAAAACTATCGCAAAAGAAGCACTTCTCCTTTATAAAGATGAGTAACTCCGTTAATATCAGCAACTTTAATCATGTAATGATAGTATCCTTCCGGCGCATGTTTCCCATTCGTAATTCCACTCCATCCTTCATTCATATCCGTGGTATAAAATACTATTTCACCCCATCGATTAAAAACCCAAAACTCATACTGACGGTATTTGTCGTTGGCCTCATGAAGTACATACAGCAAGGACGGCTTAAAAATGTCATTGTTATTGTCATTGTTCGGAGTAAATGCATTGGGAACATACACCAAAGCTTCCATCTGAGCACATACCTGATTAGAATAACTGAAAACGCCCGAGTCGGATACCGGCGTATTCTCCACCGCCAACACCTTATAGCATAGGATGGTATCGATCGCTTGTCCCGGATCCGCACTGCTATCTACGTAAGTGGTAGCATTTCCCGGCAAATAAGCCAGTATTTCGTAGTCACCGTTTCGTCGCAGGCGCATCACTTGATACTCCCGCACCCCGTTGGGCCAATCACCATAAGAAGTCCACGTCAAAGTCACAGACTTTGCTTCATTTACCCTTGCCCGCAGCCAGATTGACTTGCCTAAGTTACTCCATGGACCATAGTATCCGCACCTATCCACCGTCCGTACCCGATACCATTGCGAAGCTATCGTCGGATCAGCCACCGCATCTTCCCAATAAGTCGCAGAAGTGGTGGCATACGCATCATACCACACACCATTGCTGTCCCGCCAGGCAATCTCATAATAATTCAGATTGGGCTGAACACCAGGCTCCCACGACATCTCCACCCGATGACTGGGAGTGACGCTCACGTAATAAAGACGATAGGGCGCCGGCTGATAGAAATACACCGGTGTATCACAATCAATATTACTGAACGAACGATAGCCGGCCGTAGGATGCAATGCTTCAACATAGTAACAATAAGACTGATCACACAGATTGGAATCGAGGTATGTAGTATCCGTCGGCGGAAGTATGGCAAGCAACTGGGGCGTAGAATCCATCCGATACACACGATAGGCGCCCACCGAATCCCACCCCACATACGAACTCCACGTCAAGCGCAAAGAACGCTCTCCTTCCGGAATCACCGTCAAATGGACTAAGCAGTGTACCGTCGAAGGATCAGAATTCACTTCGCAAATATCCTGAGATTGCACACTATAACAATAACGAGCAGTATTCACATCAAGGGGAGGAACAGAATCAACATAGCGGGTAGCATTAAGGTCTGATACCGAATCAATGACCAGCTCGTTGCCAAAATTATCACCTCGCCGTATGTAATACTGACGAAATGCAAAAGAGTCAACAGCCCGCCATTGGACATATCCATTCACAAACCGATGCGTGGAAACAAAGTCCAGCAATACAGGAGGTGCTGGAACGGTATCCAACACCATTACAGCATTGGGACGAATAAGGGTATCTTGACATCCATTAGAATCCTCGACAATTAAAGTAATGGTAAAGGTGCCGTCTTTCCCATAATAATAGGGCGGCGGCGTCGGCTGCGTGGAAGTGTCGAATAACGAACCATAATCACCATAATCCCACCACCACCGTACCAATGGTGCATTCCCATAAGAAAGATCTTGAAGTCGTAATGAATCTGTATAACACAACAAGGTATCAAGAATTGCAAAATCAGCAGTCGGAAGTGGGAGCACCTTAACCAATTCCGTTTTTAATGCGGTATCCGAACATCCATAGTCCGAATATCCTATCAGGCGCACCGAATAGGTATCAGCAGATGCATAGGTATAGAATACGCTGTCTCCTACGGCATCCACAGTTCCATTGGTATCCATATCCCATTGCAATATGGTGGCTTTATAGGACTGATCTAAAAAAGTCACCGACAAAGGTGTACACCCTTCAAGGGGAGATGCCACAAAATCTACCCGCGGACGGGTATACACTACCACGCTGTCCTTTTCCGAATCCAACGTGGGATATACAATCACGCACCCCGTAGGATCAACCGCCAATAACGTCGGGTAAAATACCTGAAAATCCAACGTAGAATCAAGGACCTTATATGTATGCGACCCGACAAACGTAGTATCTAACGGGCTACCATCACCATAGTCCAGATACATCCCGACAATGTTCAAACTCGAGTCAATAAAGTTTACTACAAGGGGCTCACATCCTACGTTATTGATCATCTCAAATTTGGGACGCGGCCCCAACACCTTGATGTACTTATCTTTTTCAACAGTATCCCGACAACCATACGCACTAATCCCAATTAGCCGGACTGTAAAACCACTGGAAGAATCGCCCGAATTGGTCCTGTAAACGTGGATAGTAGATGGCATGGTTACATTAACAGTGGGAGATCCATCACCAAAATCCCATTGATACGTGGCCACATTCCGAGGGTCCAGCACATTAAACGGCACGAAAACCGGCGCACAAGAATAAAGGGTATCCGTAGCCACAAAATCGAAGGCTACCTTTTCAATATAGATTGAATCATATGCAGTATCCGCACATCCGATGTCATTCTGACCAATCAGTTGAATCGAATACCATCCCGAATCGGCAAATGCCACCTGCACAGATTGACTGGTATCATCCGGCGTCAATGTAGCCGACGGAGTCATTTGCCATTGAATCGATTGAATGTCAGGATCACTGTTGGAAGACAACAACAAGGTATCCCCCAAACACAAATGAGCAGCAGACTTGGAAATAGCTACATTGGTCCCCATATGCACCGCATTTGGCATCACCACCGAATCATAACACCCATACCCATTGGTAACCACCAAAGCAACAGTAAACTGCGACTTATCAGATGAATAAAGTGTTGCAGACGTTGACGGCCCCATGGGGGCGGAAATGGCTGCCGAATCATTAGGATCTACAGGGAAAATGTACCACTGATAGCTCATCGGCAAGGCAAAACCAGCACTGATTACCGACGACATATTCAAGGCCATGCTGGGTGGACACCCCCGTACGGAAGAAAGCGTGAAAGATGCCTGGAGATCATGAACCGTGATATAATTATTTTTAACAATGGTATCGGAACACGTTCCCGAAAGAGCATAGAGGGTAACCTTATATGTGCCAGCTTGGGTAAAAGTTACCGTCGGATCCCTACCCGATAAAGTCATCGTGGTGCCTGAGTCAATATTATATAACTCCCATTGGTAGTTATAAGAGTAGTTCGGCGGATTGGCCAATGCGTGCAGATTGATCGAAGTACCCACACAAAGCTGGTTAGTATCTGCATCGAAATCAACAGTGGGTGCAGTGGCGCAAAAAAGATTCGAAACCGTATCAATACCATAGCATCCATCCTGAGAATAAATCTCATAAATCACCCCGTAGCAACCCGAATCGGGAATATCAAAGAACACCGATAACTCGGTGGTATCTACTACCGAATCAATGATATTCCCTACAGAATCAAGTAAAAACCACGAAAAATAGACCGTATCGTTGGGATCTGTCGGCAAGTTTTGGCTACCTGCTTCAAAAATCGCCACTGAATCATACATGCACACATAATTCGACGAAGCCCCAGCATTGGGGATAATTGAGTCAATGACTATAAAATCAGACTTGAGTACCGAATCTTCACATCCATTGGACTGCACGATATGCAAGAACACATCGTATTTCCCAAAATCATTATACACCCTCGACGGCGCCAACGCATTGGAAGTTCCCAAAACAGTTGATCCATCTTGGTCATAAAACCGCCAGGTGCGACTCACAATCGTAGAAGAAGCCGACGAAGCATCATTAAATGTGACCGTCAGCGGAGGAGAACATGCACTCGTTGTGAGGGCCGTAAAGTCCGCATTATTGGCCGAAACAAATAGGGCATTGGAATCAACCCGCGAATTGGAACATCCGTTGTAGCTAAACGTTACCGCAATGGTTTTATCTCCCGGTGCATTATAAGTCACCCGCAACGAGTCTGGCATATTGTTTTGCACAATTGTACCACCCACATTCCATGAAAACGACCCCGGCAATGAGGTTGGATTATTCATGGTAATCAACACCTCTTCCCCTTGGCAAATAACCGTTGGAGAAACAGTATAGGAAAGGTCGGCCGTATCCCCCACCTGAATGTAGTTTGAACGGGTATATGTGTACGAACACCCACTGGTTGTATTGACAGTCATTGAAACATCATAAGTTCCCGGGACAGAATAAGTAATCGGGGGAGGGGTAGTACCCACATAAGATGCAGGGCTCCCACCCGGAAAACTCCATTGAACCGATGCAATCGATGAAGACCCCTTCACAATATTGGAAGCAAACAGCACGGCCAACGGCTTACATCCACTCCGCACAGCCGCACTGAACGACAGCGAAGGGGGCTGCTCAACATATACCGCAGAGTCATCGCTGATAATGGTGGCACATCCAGCAGAATCCCATACCCGTAAGATGACCGACTTCCAGCCAGATGAATTAAACGTATAGCTAATAGATCTGCTTGCATTAAAAAAAGAATTCCCTTCGATAATCCAGTCACGTGTAGAGTCGTTGTAGTTAGCGTCAGTAAATGTTACCGACTGGCCCGTGTTACACAGCACGGGAGTATCAACGGTAAACGTCGGATTGACAATGCCGCCCACCTGAATGTAGTCGTTTTTAACCACCTCGCATGTATCCGTCCCCACAATAACACGCAACTTCACCGTATAATCCCCCGGAACAAGATAAAACCGCGTCATCGAATCCGTACCCGGTAAATAACCATTTCCTATACCAAAGTCCCAATACACAATGGCATTATTGGGAACATTGAAGGCATTAAATGTAACCTGAAGGGGAGGACATCCATTCAAAGTATCCGCAGCAAAATCAATTCCCGGTGGGCATTGTGACCACCCTATAATCCCCCATCCCATCAGTCCCATGCAAGCCATATGCCGCAACAGCACAGCAACCCGGTTCATTATCATAAATTTTACCCGCAATAATAACAAAAGTTATCACTCAACCCAAATACTACAACACCTCTCATCATAATTTTCAAAAAGTTTTCCATACATGCCGTCAACACAATCCAGTTATACTACATTTGCCACCCCGTTGGGGCATTAGCTCAGTTGGCTAGAGCGCCACGCTGGCAGCGTGGAGGTCACCGGTTCAAGTCCGGTATGCTCCACTTTCCTCACACTTCGGTCCTTAGCATTCAATGAACACCCATTTCGCCTTACCTTCATGCTATCGGCTGAACCCCAAGTCATGATTGTGGAGGTGATTATAACGGAAAGTACCACCGGCATATCTTAAATATTTTACGCACTACCCGCGCATCAATACCGCCAAGGAATATAACGTATTGCCCATATTCTTAAATCAGAGCCATATTTTCGTAACTTCACAACCCAGATCTAACCATTAATTTGAAGGCATCTTGACTCGATATCCCATGCATGCCGATAGCATTGAGGGAAGCAATCCATTACGGTTTTGGATGGAAGGATATTTCCTTTCCACCCGTCGTTACTTTCTGTTTTCCGCCGAAGGACTCCTAAAAGACGCCAACGGTCGCCCCGTATTTCTGGAACGGGTAGTCATCGACCGACCCATTACATCCCCCCATCTAAAATGGGAAGATGGCCTCCAAGATGTGATCCTGGCCAAGACAGATTTCGGAGGATACCGTACCCCAAAACAATGGGCACCTAAGATCCGGAAACTCTATGAATGGATAGGAGATCACACCACCTTCTGGTGGTTGTTCTATACCCCCGATTGTAGCACTTTTCAGATCTACCGATTTGATGGCAACCGGGCAATTCGAGTAATCGAACCGGCCACTTGTCATGACTTGTCGCAGTGGATCATCGAGCTGACGGGCAAGCGGGGCGGCAAAGGGTTTTATCATCCGAATAAACTCCGATGCATTGACCAATGCCTTCGCACGCATCAGACGCCATATCCCGGCAATTTAGATGCAATGATATTCGACCTGCAGCATGAGCCTCGCCCCGTCGCTATCCTCGAATTTTCCCGGGTCAACTACACCTCCGCCAGGAATCATCAGCCCGATAGATACCTTAGTGCAGATCACAACCGATGGCAGATTCTGATCGATACCGGACAATATTTTAACATCCCGATTTATGCCCTCTTCTGGGGACGCTATGCATTAGATGTTCGAATCTTCAAAGTCATAGACACACCTACAGGCATCCAATTCCAACCCATGGAATACGTAACAGGAAAAATATGGAAACAACTTTTCAGCAACCTGCATTAAAACTTTGACCGCTTTATAAATCCTTACTTTTGTCACCCAACAACTGCTGGTTGCAACAAAGCAAACAACACAATGCATAATCTGCCCTCCTCAACATTGACAAAAATCCAAGAAGCAGCCGATTTTATCCGCCCTCACCTTCGCCAAACACCTTACATTGGGATTGTCCTGGGTACGGGTCTGGGAAAACTGGGTGAAGCCATCAGGAAGGAAACAACCCTCGATTATGGCGACATCCCCCACTTTCCGATCTCAACCGTTGAAAGTCATCATGGACGCCTCCTGATCGGCAGACTGGAAGGAAAGTACGTAATAGCAATGCAGGGGCGCTTCCACTACTACGAAGGCTACTCGCTCCAAGAAGTAACATTCCCCATTCGCGTGATGCGAATGCTGGGAGTCAAAACGCTCATCCTTTCCAATGCATGCGGTGCCCTTAATCCCGCCATTAAAACTGCCGAACTGATGATCCTAAAAGATCATATCAACCTCTTGCCAGACAATCCACTACGAGGACCCAACCTAAACGAGCTGGGGCC
>CAYVLB010000060.1:0-11009 GCA_964452325.1 uncultured Sphingobacteriales bacterium
GAATAAACTGTCCTTGCCATCAGGGCTTAATCTATGGGGAGATCCTGCAGGTGCCCCCCTTTCGCACGCCCTTGAAGGAATGAATGCTGCTGCCATTACGTTGGTTATCGGTCCGGAAGGAGGACTTACTGCGGAGGAGACGGATTTTTTACGCCATCAAGCATTTGTTCCTGTGCGCCTGGCCTCACATACACTACGGATCGAGACAGCAGCAATAGTAGGTGCCGCTATTGTTCGGTTGTATTATTCCTGATTTAAGTATGCTTTTAGTCGTCGGATGGTGGGAACGTCCCGGGCGTCTACGTCACGGCGGGCGGCTAGTTCCAATGAAAGAAAATCTAAAATGAAACTGGCGTGGAGGCGGGCTTCCAACTGGTCTTCGATTTCCAGCGAAAGCATCGGACGGTTTAGGTTTTCCAAATGTTCCGACAAAAAGGCAAATCGGCGTGCCATGCGTTCATGACCTTCCGTCCATAACATTAGGTAGTTGGCACTGGAAGGTAGGTAAAGCCCTTCTACTCCGTTGTGATTAAATTCAGGCATTGGATAAGCCACCGCCTCGCCTTTGGCGTTCTCGCTGACTTGCTGGGCGAATCGAAGTCCAATCGGGAAGGTTTTCCGATCGGCAAGGATCACCCAGCGTATCCCACTATCGAATGCTTCGATCCATTCTTTAGCCTGTTGTTCAAATGGGGTTGGATCTGCTACCGTTTCTGCCAATTGTTCCAGATAATTAGGCGTCCATTCCTTTTTGATGAGTTGTCCTATTAGGAGCATTTGAAAGCCCAATGAATATCCTAACGTCATGCGTGGCTGATATCCATTGGGGATTTTCAACCATGGAGTTCTGTCATGCTGTGCCTTGATTCCCAATGTTCCCCCCGTGGAAAGCACGACTACATGGGCCTTTTGTTTACATGCCGCTTGGTACAATGCTATGCTTTCTTCGGTATTTCCCGAATATGAGGTGATAATAACCAATGCTTGGTTATCGACCCATGCAGGCAACTCATAATCTTTAACCACCACTATTGGGAAAGGGGTTTCTGCATACAATTCTGCATGTACAAAATCCGCTGCAATTCCAGATCCACCCATACCCCCCAATACGATGCCTCGCGGGTTCTTGGGCAGGGAAATGGAATGGTAATGGGTGGCAACATATCGAAGCTGAGCAGCAAATGCACGTAGTTCTTCAACAAATTGCATTACTCCGCTATCTTTGGCGCAAAATTAGATGTATGCATTCTGTTGCTTGTCTGCTTGTGGCGGCGACGTGGGGACTGGTAAGCAATGCACAGACCGTTGCAGATACGTTGTCTGTTGGGATGCCCGACTCGGTGGTCTTTTTTACGGGAAAAGGCAAACGAACATCATTTAGAAAAATCGTCAAAAAGTCCCGTCGTGCCGAAGTGGTCTTTTTCGGTGAATTGCACGGAAATCGTTCGATTCATACGTTGCAATTGCTGTTGGCCCGCCATCTTTACGAACAGACGCGGGGCAACTTGATGATGGGTGCCGAAATGTATCAACGCGACGATCAACTGTTGATTGACGAATGGTTCCGTGGGGTGATTCGTGAGAAAGACTTTGAGAAGGAGGCTGTATTATGGCCCAATTACAAAAAAGACTATCGCCCAATCCTGCGCTTTGCCCGAGCACATCAGATTCCATTTGTGGCTACTAACGTGCCCCGACGCTATGCAGCAGCTGTGGCTCGAACAGGTGAGCAGGCTTTTTCGGCCTTTTTGCCAGAATCGCGCCGCTATATGGTACCGTACCCATTCGAATTCGACATGGAATTGCCAGGATATAAACGCATCTTGTCGATGGGAGCCAATCATGGCATGGCCAATGTGGCTTTTGCACAAGCTTTCAAAGACGCCACAATGGCCCACTTTATTCTTAAAGACTGGGACACCACCCGCGTCTTCCTTCATTTCAACGGATCCTATCACTCCAATCATTACGAAGGCATTGTGTGGTATGTGAAAAAGTGGCGCCCCAATACTAAAATTGTGACTATTGCTTCCGTTGAACAACATCAAATGGATTATCTAGAAGACGAACATATTGGGTTGGCGGACTTTATTATTGTCGTTCCCAGTCAGGAAAAAAACGTGCCCAATAGCAAGTGATGATGCACCGAACAATTGGGTATCTACCCGTTGCTTTTGCTTTGCTGGCGTGTCAGATGAGACCAACACCTTCTCCAGAGGCCTTGCGCCTCGATTCTGCCCTCGCCCGTGTTCATTCTTCAATTCGCACATCGCGTGCTGTTAATCCCTCTGCGGAGGTTCAATTTATTGAACTTGGTGAGCACTATTGCGCCAATCATCGGGACTCTGTCCGATGTCCTCGATTTTACTACACGGCTGCCTTCCTAATGTTGCATCGACGGCAAAATCCCGAGCTGGCGATTAAGTACCTTCATCGGATTGTCCTCGATTATCCCAATTCCCCTCGTGCCCCTGATGCATTGTGGCAAAAGGCACTAATCTATGAATCAATGGGTAAACCCCAAGGTGCCCGATCTGCTTATAAGTCGCTCATTACACGATACCCCAACGACTCGTTGGCGCAACTGGCGCGTCAGGCCATACGGCTAATTGATTCGTTGCCATTACATGCTAAACCGACGTTATGAAAACAGGTATTCGACGTGCCCTTCGGGGTTCTATTTGGATGGGAGTCATGCTTGTCTTTATCGGGATGATCATTACTACAAGCACTGGATGTCGGCGAAGGGATCGATGCCCCACAATGGACGCCCATCCCCAAAACCCCGACAAAATGCGTCCCCGCCCCCCTAAACACCATTTGTTCCCTCGAAAAATGCGACGTTGAAATCCTCCTTCATATAGTGGGTGGGCAAGGAGGCACTGTGGGTTCCCAGGCTATGTTGCCCCCGCAAAAGCCAGTAGCACGCGCGCTGATGTGTTAATGTTGGATATTTCAGCCATGCGTTCTTTATTTCACCTGACTCAAGGTATTACCTGAAAGTGATGGCGAACCCCAATAGAATACATGCGTTTGATTCCAGTGTGCATAATACGCCTTCTAAACCAACACAAAAGATTCGGTACCTCCAACAACGAATTTAGGGTATTATTTGTGGCACTTTCACATGCTTGATCTGATATTGAGTGCATATTTTTGGGGTTTTGTGGAGAATTAACTTTTTTAGAGGGGGGCATGCTATAATAACGTGTTGAATGAATGGGAGCCCCAACAACAATAAACCACGAGGGAATGAACTTTCCGACTTACATCTGTTTTGGGTATTGGTTGCCCAGGGGCATATTGCATTGCCGATTGGTTCGGCTATTAGGAGTGCAACTTGCCTGGCTGATCGGATTTGCCAGCATCATCGGATGGCCAGCCCATGCCCAATCGGAGCGCTTTACGTTAAGTGGCTTCATTAAGGATGCCCAAACTGGTGAAGCACTGATTGGAGCAACCGTGGCTGTGAATGACCTCCGTAGCGGCACCGTTACCAATAAGTACGGATTTTATTCGTTGACCTTACCTGCTAGACGTCACACCCTCAAAGTGTCTTATATTGGCTATCAAACCAAGACGTTGACGGTTCAATTAAAAGGGAATCGACGCCTGGATATCGAATTGGTACCTTCCGAACTTCAACTCCAAGAAGTAAAAGTGGTGGAAAAGAAAAACGAGTTTGTTCATAGCGTTCGGATGAGCACCTTAGAGGTCCCCGTAGAGAAACTTCAGACGTTGCCTGTGGTTTTCGGCGAAGCGGATCTGCTGAAGACAGTTCAGCTGTTGCCCGGTGTGCAAAGTGGCGGAGAGGGATTCTCAGGGTTTTACGTGCGGGGGGGGGGAGGTGATCAAAATTTGATTTTACTGGACGAGGCGGTCGTCTATAATCCGGACCATGCATTGGGGTTCTTCTCCACATTTAACCCGGATGCCATCAAATCAGGCGTGCTTTATAAGGGGGGAATTCCCGCGCAGTATGGAGGGCGGATTAGCTCGGTGCTTGATGTGCAGATGCGTGAAGGTAGCATGCGCCAATGGCAAATTCGGGGAGGGATAGGCCTCATATCAAGCCGTCTGACCATTGAAGGACCAATTGTCAAAGACAAAGCATCGGTGTTGGCAGCTGGTAGGCGAATGTACATGGACGTGTTGGCTTCACCTTTCTTGCAAGGAACCCCTGCCGAAGGCAATCGCTATTATTTCTATGACCTCAACCTCAAGGGGAATTGGCAAGTGGATGAAAAAAACCGTTTATATCTCAGCGGTTACTTTGGTCGGGATGTGTTTGTATTTAGAAGTGCCGACTTTGACTTTGTCATCAACTCAGGGTGGGGTAACTCCACATTTACCTTTCGGTGGAATCATATATTCGGTGATCGGCTTTTTTCCAACGTCTCCTTGATTTATAACGATTATATATGGACGCAATCAAACGGCCAGAAAAGGGTTTTCGAGGCTGATATTGCTAACCGTGTGCGGGATGCCATGGCCCGCATCGACTTTACCTATTACCCGCATCCTGATCGTACGGTGCGATTTGGCATTCACTATGGGTTTCATCACTACGCCCCGTTTCAATATCGTGCGGTGATTTATGGGGATACTTTTACCAATACGGGAGAATTCCCCAAAAAGGGGCATGATGCAGCAGCATATGCAAGTGTGGATTGGAAAATATCGCAGCGATGGCAGGCCGAAATGGGTGTGCGCCTTGCAGCATTTGCAATGTGGGGACCATACACGGATTATACCATTGATCGGTGGTTTGAAATTGTCAGCAAAAACGAGTACGCCCCAGGTGAGTTAGTCGCTTTTTATCCGTCCATTGAGCCACGCATCAATCTTAAATACCAACTTACTGATGCCCTCACCCTGAAAGCATCGTATAATCGAATGGCGCAGTTTGTGCACCGGGTCAATTTCTCATCGGTGGCTTTACCGTTTGATACATGGTTGCCTTCTAGCAAACGGATACACCCGCAGACTGCCGATCAGGTAGCTGGTGGACTATTCGGACGTTTCGAACGAATAGATGCCGAATGGTCGGTGGAAGGCTTCTATAAATACATGAATCATCAGCTGGAATTTCGTGATGGCTTCGCCCCCGAGTTAGATCGAGAAACCGAAATCGACCTTGTCGAAGGACAAGGGAAAAGCTATGGCATCGAAGTATTACTTCAACGCAACCATGGAAAACTTACTGGATGGATTGCGTATACCTATTCCCGAAGTTGGCGATATTTTGATTCGCTCTACTCCAAGGTCTTTCCATTTGCCTATGACCAGCCCCACGACTTGGCCGTTGTCACCGAATATCGCATTTCATCCCGTTGGAGCCTGGGAGCAACTTTTGTATACAAATCCGGACGCCCCTTTACAGTCCCTACACAAGCCTATTTGTTTGAGGGGGGGCTCGTGTATGAGTATACCGACCGGAATGCCTATCGGATGATTCCCTACCATCGCCTCGACATTGCCCTGAATCGATACGGTAGGTTTCGTTTGTTGGGGCGAAAGGTTACTTCCCATCTGAACTTGTCGGTATATAATGTGTATCGCCGCAAGAACCCATTCATGATCTATTTCCCTGTTGAAGGCAATCCATCTGCAGGCATCAAGGTTTCTCCTCAAATGATTTACATTTTTGACATTCTTCCTTCAATTACTTGGAACTTTAAGTGGTAGTACGCCATGCATCGAAAGATATTGCTTTGGATTGTTGCTTTCTTAGCAGCCTGTGAGCAACCGTATCCCATTGAGGTCGATGTAGCGACGGGAAAAATCACCGTCGAAGGATACATCGAAAATGGCCTCCCTCCACTGGTGATGGTTTCGCGTTCAGTCAATTACTATGACACATTATCCTCTCACAAGTTGGCAAACCTGTTTGTGGGAAATGCGCGGGTAATTATTCGGGATGATCGGGGCGGGGAGTGGTTGCTCGATGCTGTTACCAAATCTCAGCTGACGCCGCAATTGTTTCCGGTGTTGTTGGCCTACCTTAATGGTGACTGGCTACCCTTGATGTTGTCATCCGATTCGTTGGTGTTTTATACGGTGCGTAATGGACGGTTTCGTGGAGAGATTGGACGTAGCTATCGATTGGAGGTGACGGTTGGGTCGGATACATTCCGTGCCAATACCCGTATTTTACCACTACCCCAAATCGATTCAATGATCCATCGTTTTGATACCATTTCAGCCACAAACGAAGTATTGGCTACCATGTTTGCGCACCTTTACGACCCCTTAGGGCCTAACTATTATCGTCAATGGGTGCGAATAGGTAACGCACCCTTTTATCCTACGGCAGGAGCCTCTGTGTTTGATGATGCTTCCTACGATGGTCGGGAAGTATGGTTCCCATTCAACCCCGGGCATTCTGTTTATGATGATGATTCGTTCGATATCCGTCGCTTCTTCTTCCAGCCTGGCGACACAGTGACCCTCAAGGTAGCCTCGATTGATCGTCCTGCCTATATATTCTATCGTAATTTGGAGTTTCACATGCGAAACCGCAATAGTTTTAATGCCACACCGATCTACATACCGACCAATGTGGAGAAAGGTAGGGGGTTATTTGTAGGCCTGGGTGCAGTGTATTTTACTTATGTGATTCCTCAATAACCTGGCGGATACGGCTTGTTAGCAGGTTGTGTTGGTCGGGGGTAAACCATTCACGCGGGCCATATTTCCGGAACCATGTCATCTGGCGGCGGGCATATTGCCAGGTATGGGTTTGCATGCGTTGAAAGGCTTCTGAAAGGCTGCATTTCCCTTCAAAGAAGGGCACGAGCTCTTGGTATGTGATGGTCGATCGGGGAATAGGGGAAGAACTGAGCAATGCCGTTCGGGCTTCTTCTACTTGCCCCCGCCGCCAGAAGCCAACGAGGCGCTCCCGGATGCGATGTTTGAGGGATTCGGGGGGACGGTATATCCCAAAGTAAATATACCGGAAAAATCGGGGAGCAGGCTGCCGATGATGGAATGAAGAGAAGGGACGCCCTGTGTGATAAATGACTTCGAGGGCTCGCTGCAGCCGCCGGGGATTACATCGATCAACTCGGGCGTAGTAATCGGGGTCTAAGCGGGCTACTTCTTCTTGGAGAAACTGTAGTCCGTGTCGCTGCCACAGCTGATGAATGTGATGGCGTACATTGGGAGGGATGGTGGGGATATCATCCAATCCATGGAGCACGGCCGATATGAAAAAGCCACTACCTCCTACCAGAATGGCTATCCGATGCCGTCGAAAAAGGCGATGCAGTAGGTTCAAAACTTCCTGTTCATAGTCTTTAACAGTTGGGGCAGGAGCTTCGATACTTCGATGACCGAAGAGGTAATGAGGGACAAGGCGTTGAGTATGGGGAGCAGGCATGGCAGTACCAATCGTTAGTTCTCGGTAGAACTGTCGGGAATCGGCATTAATGATTGGTGCGCGCAGTTGGCAGGCCAGTTGCAATGCAATGCGACTTTTGCCCGAGGCAGTGGGCCCACCAATCACTACCAACAATGGATGCGTTGATGATCGTTTCCTCACAGTCCTTTAAGCAACTCTTCATCTTCGGGATCGAGCCCTATTGGGGGAGTGTATTGAGCAACATCAATGGCAGGTCCCACTTCTTGAATCACCCAAACACCCTCTCGTTCGTTGCTTACAAGCACCGATTGTAATTGAATAAAAAATTGGAGATTTCGTAGCGGATCCCAAATATATGCTAGGTAGGGGTGTTGGGCAGTTAACAGGTCTTGGATGCGGTAGTCCTCGGCCGAGAATCCGTCTGGTTCCATGGATGTTAAAGGAATGGCCTGACCAAGCTCACCTTTTTCATTGCTTTGGTGAAAAATTGCAAAAGCCCCTTCCGGTAGTCCAAAGGATTGGTATATGGCTTCGTGGAGATGAGATAATGTTGCATCGTAAGATAGCTCAATGAGGCGATAGTGGGCCGCTTCATTGCTGTTGAGAAAATCGACACGACACGTACAACGCTTGGATGTGGTGTTCATCGCATGGGTTTTCCTTTGCAAAGATAGCTATTGGTCAAGGGCGTTTCCGTTGATAAGTGCCAATTAGGGTAGTGCGGTCCAACACATACGGACCGATTGCCTGTAAAACCTCTTGTTTACGGAGTCCTGGCGTCAGTATGGGCATTCCCTTGACGGCATACAACTTGAAATAGTAGCGGTGGGTGCCATGGGTACGGGGAGGGCAAGGCCCAGCCCATCCACGACGTTTGAAATCGTTAATCCCTTCCGCGAAATCTGATCCGCCACGTCCTGAGATGCCTTCGTCGAGCTTCCTCCAGGCGGCGGGAATATGATATGCCACCCAATGAACGAATGGATCGTGAGTGGGGGCATCAGGGTCATCGACAATGAGCACAACATAGCGTGCACCTTCGGGAAGGCCCTTCCAACGTAAAGGGGGCGATAGGTTCTCACCATCACAGGTGTATTTCACGGGGATGGTTCCTCCGTCTTCAAAAGCAGGGCTCCATAATTGGAAGTCTTGCCCTTCCTGGGCCCATCCGCCAACGACCCATAAGCCTACAATCAATATTATCCAGGATCGGTGCATCGATTTTCATCCCAATTTATTTGCCGCTAATTTATAACCTATTGATTTATTGTCAGTCCTCCGCTCCACACTTCCGAGAGTTCAATCGTGTAACCATTTGGGTCTTTGATGTAGATGGAGCGCGATTGCTCCCATTCGATAGGCCCGCCATACAACACTTCTACGCCCATCTGTTGGCAAATTGTCAGAATTTCCGAAAAATTATCAATATGAAATCCAAAATGATTGAACCCTACGTTGTCAGACACATTGAGTTCAGGATGTTCATAGAGGCAAAGGCTGATTGTATCATTTCCAATGATGAGTCCGTTTTGCTCATATTCCCGTTTTTTGACATGAAACCCAAAGAGGCGCTGATAGAATTCAGCTGTTTCTTGGAGGTTGCGCACATTGAGGTTCACGTGGTCGATACCAGTTACTCGCAACATGGCTCATAGTTTGTTCAGAAGTCGTTGGGCGGCTTCGGCAATATTTTGGGGTGTGAGGCCATATTTTTTAAGGAGTTGATGGGGTTTTCCGCTTTCACCGAAGCGGTTATCAACGGCTATACGCTGCATGCGTACCGGGAAATGTTCACTTAACACTTCGGCGACGGCACCTCCCAATCCACCGTATTTTTGGTGTTCTTCGGCTGTAACCACTGCTCCTGTTTTTTGGGCACTTCGGATCACAGCTTGTTCGTCGAGGGGTTTAATGGTATGCATGTTGATTACTTCGGCTTGAATCCCTTGTTTTTCGAGTATTTCAGCGGCTTCTAGTGCCTGCCATACCATGTGTCCCACAGCAATAATAGTAACGTCAGATCCTTCGACTAATATTTGTGCTTTGCCAATCTCGAAAGGCATGTCTTCGGGGATGAATACTGGCCATTTGGGGCGTCCGAAGCGGAGGTAAACGGGGCCATGGTGGCGTGCCGCTGCCAGCGTCGCTTGGCGGGTTTGGATAGCATCACAGGGGCTTAGGATAGTCATATTGGGAAGGGATCGCATCATTGCAAGGTCCTCGAGGTTTTGATGGGTGGCACCATCTTCACCCAGTGTCAACCCCATGTGGGATCCTACCAGCTTGACGTTTTTGTTGGAGTAGGCAACGGATTGACGAATTTGGTCAAATACGCGGGCAGTGATAAAGTTAACGAAGGATCCTGCAAATGGAATCCACCCACCAATGGTGAGTCCTGCAGCAACTCCTATCATGTTAGCTTCTGCCACGCCCGCCTGAAAAAAGCGTTCGGGGAAGTCTTGCTTAAAACGGGTCATTTGAATAGATTCCGATAAATCTGCCGCCAATGCCACTACTCGAGGATTCTCTTGGGCGGCCATCCATAGCCCTTCTCCGAATCCTTGACGGGTAGGACGCATTCCGTAAGCAGGAAAATGTTTGCTCATAGTTTGATTTGTTGAACGCTTTCAGGCGTAACGATAAATTTGGTTTTAGTGCTCGATTCGGTGTCGGGATTATTGGCGGATCGGCTGACGATCCAATAGGTTCCTGGCTGGATCAGGATGGTTTCGTGATGCTGGGCTGGATTCAGGGTGTAGATGCGTTCGAATCGTCCCGATCGGTAGCGGAGAATATGGGCGATCTTAGTGCCAGATTTGAGAAACGTTACCTTGCCCGGGGGGGGCACCTTCAATATGCGGGAATGTCCAGCTTCCAAGTGGATGTTTTCAAAAACAGTCGGTGGAAGGGTAGGAACTTCTACAGTGTATTTTCCTGCCAGCACTTGGAGTGGCTGGTTGAGCGGCTGGGTATGCAGAAGGCGGCCTTGGTGATGGATGAGTGCATAGCTACGGGGCAAGGCACGATTTCCGTCGTATCGAATGTTAAGGGTGGCGATTGGCAAGCGAATGTGCACGTCTAAATGCTGGCCCGTTCGGGTGTGAATACCCGTTTGTTCATAGGCAGGCAGGGTATGTATTTGGAGGGTATATTCCATACCTCCCTCTACCAATACGGAGTCGGGAATTCCTTCTCGTAATGTATGAATAAAATGGTGTCGGGGGATCTTACTACGGGCATCATAGAAGGTCATTGGAAGGTTGGTTATCAATTGCCCTTTTACATCGCGCAGCCACACTTGCAAGGTAGTGGGGTGAATTGACTGTTCTACAGCCCTGACAAGTACTTTTTCTAGTTGGTGGCTGTTGCGCACGTTCACAAAACGTCCGATGCAATTCAGTGCAGAATACATCGAGGAATCGATGCCGAGCCCTACCACGAAAGGCTTGAGAATCACTCCCTTTTCTTGCAGTGCCTGGGAAACCATACAAGGATCTCCCCCGCATTCCTCGATACCGTCGGTGATCAAGATAATCACGTGACGGCAGGTGTTGCATCGCGGAAAGTCACCTGCCGCCTGCTGAAGCGAGTAAGCAATGGGGGTGGTTCCCTTCGGGGAAACATTTTTGATGGTTTCCCGAATATA